>JAKFDL010000064.1:0-28617 GCA_036676175.1 Methylotenera sp.
TTATGCAGGGTTGAGTGCATATGCACTTTTTGTATCCGGTACTGGGGTTAACGACTCAAATAACGAAAACGAAACTGATCTGAATTTACAGTGGGTGCCTAAAGACGGTGCGTTAAAAGGATTCTCGTTTCGTACCCGTTATGCCTACGTCGACCAACGCGGCGGTAATGATGATTCACTCAACGATTTCCGATTTATCGTTAATTACAATTTCTGATGTTTGAATATGACAACGAAATGACTGTATTAAGAATTTGGTAAGGATAGCAATAATTCACGGGCGCCTACCCAGATAATCTGGATGCCTATACAGAAAAGTAGGAAGCCAGACATGCGTTCTATGATATCGCTTCCAGTTTTCCCAAGCAATTTCGTCAGTCTAGCAGCGTAGCTATAACTATAATAAATCGTCAATGAGATTAGCGAAATAGAAATGATAGCCACAATGGCGCTCGTCAAAAAATTTCCGGGTTCTCCACTAGGCGCTTCAGCAGCCAAAGCTATAGCCACTGAGATTGTCCCTGGCCCAACTGTAAGGGGCATGGTGAGTGGAAAGAAGGCGATTTCATGTCTACCTTTAGCCACACCTGGTAAGGATTTTTTTTCATCATCAACAGTGGAGTTAAGTGTATCCCAAGCAACGAGAGCGACGATAATTCCTCCGGCAACTCGTAGAACTGGTATTGAAATACCAAAGAATTGTAATAAATATATCCCGCCAAAATAGGATCCCATTAACATAGCCCAAGCAAAAAAAGTGACTCGGCTTACAAGTGGTCTTCGTTCAACGATTGGTAGGGAGCTGGTGATGGTATAAAAAATAAATGCACAACCAACGGGATTGATGATGCTGAAGTATGCTGCATAGTGTTTCAATAGTGGGCCAATTATCTCTTGCATACTAATTTATGGCTTTCGTATATTCGATAGTTAAATATAGAAAAAATAGTGAACCCAAAGATACCACTAAACGTAACCACTAAAGTAAGCAACTACTTTGTAAACATTTCAACTAAAGATAACAATCTATTTTTACTCGCCAATCGCGCGATTGACAGCAATCTTAACCACAACGCGACGATTTTCCGCCCGACCTTGTTCGGTTTCATTCGAGGCGACTGGCTTAGATGAACTCATAGCCACTGGTGCAAGGACACGGGAAATGCCAACGTCGCAATATTGACGTAAATAGGTAACAACGCTTTCGGCGCGGCGGTCACTCAGGTTCTGGTTAAGCTCGGGGGTTCCAGTAGAAGATGCATAGCCAGCCACTTGTATCAGGTAACCTTTATATGTCTTGGCTTCAGCAGCCAGTGCTTGTAAATCCTTTTTACCCTGTTCTGAAAGTTTTGCACTATTTCTATCAAAATGAATATTGATCTCCTTTTTAACATCATAATCGGCGATATCGCTAAAGCGCTTATCTACGGCAGCCTGTTCTTCTGCAATCTTTTGCTTATTGGCCGCAATCTGTTCTTCTTGCGCCGCAATTACCTGTTCCTGCGTTTTAACTTTTTCCTTTAGCTCCGCAGCTTCTTTCTGTGGCACTGCGATAGCCGCCTGAATTTCACTTGCTCTTTGTAAATCATCTCCATCGAATGTGATACGCTTTGCGACAGTCTCCTTACCATTAGGCTCGGCAGTAACACGGATACTCAGGCCAGGGATTAACGTGTCAGCGGACTTTTCCTCCCAAAATATACCTAGCAACTTAGTTTGTTGAACTTTGGTGGCCTCGTTAATTGTAAGGTTGACGTTTCCTGCGCCACTAGTCACTAGTAAGTTACTGCCATCGCGGCTCACAATCACACCTTCGATTTTTGCTTCCTCCACAGCCTGTGCGGGAATAAATGCAAAAAACATTGCTAGAGCTGTACTTGCAACACTCACTTTTTTAATAAATTCTTTTAATTTCATATTTTCCTCTTAACTGCCCTCATTTATCACGAAACGCGCTTGACGCATTTCAGGAGTTATTAAATCTTCTAAGTGAGAACAAGATAGCACTGTCTATAAATTGAAAAAATGAGACTTTGGTCTTATATTCCCATTAGTTCAGAGACGTTACGGTTTAAAGTGCCGCCTGGGTAGTGCCTTTAATCTGTTTTATGGATTGTTGGGAATTGATGAAAATGATGCTGCTACTTCGGCATTATTCAATTGGATTGTTCAAGTTAAAACTGCTATCACTACTAAAAATCGCCAGAGCAGTTCGCTGTCATTAGAAACGCAGATAGATTAATCTTTAGTATTGTTGACTATTTGAGTGAAGAGCAGTGGGTAATTTTGCTTAGAGAAGAATCAGATGACGCGCAAATTGAAGCCTTATGTGCAGTGTTTAAACTCACAAAGCGTGAATCAGAAGTGCTTTATTGGGCAACTAAAGGTAAAACCAATAAAGATATTGCCGATATTTTAGCGGCTAGCCCAAGGACGATTAATAAACATCTAGAACATGTCTTTGTAAAAATGGGGGTAGAAACAAGAACCGCAGCCGCTTCATTAGCAGCAACTAAGTTAAGAGGATTAAAGTAGGTCTTTTGTAAGAATGCCAAAAAACAAAAAACCACCTAAAGGTGGTTGTTGTGTTTTGGCGTCCCCACGGGGATTCGAACCCCGGTCGCCTCCGTGAAAGGGAGGTGTCCTAGGCCTCTAGACGATGGGGACCTTGGAATTTAAACCGATACAACTTGTACTATTAAAACAGGCTGTATTTTACACTATTTACTGCTTTTTCTAAAATGAAATTGCCAATTAAACCATCAATTTGGTGGAGGTAAGCGGGATCGAACCGCTGACCTCTTGCATGCCATGCAAGCGCTCTCCCAGCTGAGCTATACCCCCGCGTACTTCAAATATCACTTCAATTTTGCGGTTCTTAAATTGGCAACAATTCGAGAAGGCGCAATATTAAAGACGGCGCAGCCAATTGTCAATTGGTTTTTAAGCTAAATAACCTTTAGCCGCGCGTGTTGCTTTGTGATTCAAATTGTAATAAATCCACTTTTGGTTGTGGTTGCCAACCGGGTTTACGGTGCTCGGCAATAACATTGGTAAAAATTCCGCCTCGCACAAAAAACTTAGCGGTGACCCGCATAAATTTAGGTTGGATAGCGCTTACTAAGTCGTCTAATATACTGTTAGTTACTGCTTCGTGAAAGCACCCTTCGTCACGAAAGCTCCACATATATAGCTTAAGGCTTTTCAACTCCACACATAATTGGTCTGGAATGTAATCCAAGTAAATCACTGCAAAATCGGGTTGACCGGTTTTGGGGCACAAACAAGTGAATTCGGGGATTTCCATATGAATATGAAAATCACGGCTAGGGTTAGGGTTGGCAAACGTTTCTAATTGCTTAGTGGCTTGCGCAGTGGGTTTTGCGCCTAAAGATTCTGTATTCATGGTAAGAAATGCGGTTTTTGGCTTAAAAAAACGTTATTATAACGCTTAAAATTAAATCTAATCCGACTCATTCAATTTGCGCTTAACTCACTTAAAACTCGCTGGTTTCAAATCGTTTGTCGACCCCACCACCATTCATTTGCACGGGCAGCGTGTAGGCGTAGTCGGGCCGAATGGTTGTGGCAAATCAAATGTCATGGAATCGGTGCGTTGGGTATTGGGTGAATCTTCCGCTAAGGAGATGCGTGCAGATGCCATGGATGCCGTTATTTTTAATGGTTCTGCCAATCGCAAGCCCATCTCTAGAGCAAGCGTAGAGCTTATTTTTGATAACAGCTTGGGTGGTGCAGCGGGTGAGTGGAGTCAATATGCTGAAATTAGTGTAAAACGTGTGATAGAGCGTGAAAAGGGCTCTAGTTATTACATTAACAACACTTCAGTACGCCGCCGCGATGTAGCAGACTTGTTTCTAGGTACTGGCTTGGGGGGCAGGGCGTATGCGATTATCGGCCAGAACACAATTTCGCGCATTGTGGAAGCTAAGCCCGAAGAGCTGCGTGTGTTTCTGGAAGAAGCAGCAGGTATCAGCAAATACAAGGAGCGCCGTCGCGAAACTGAATTGCGCTTGCGTGACACGCGCGAAAATTTGACTAGAGTTGAAGATATTTGTCGTGAGTTGCAAAAACAGATCACCAAGCTAGAGTCGCAGGCAGTAATCACGCAGCAGTATCATGCGCTGCAAGCCGCATACAAGTTGGCAGATGGCCAGTTATGGCTACTTAAAAAACGCGATGCGAGTCGTGACTGGGAGCGCAGCAAGTTGACAGTAGAAAAGCTGGTGAACGCGCTAGAAGCACAAATGGCAGAGTTGCGCAAAAGCGAAAAGGAATTAGAGCAAAGTCGCCAAGCACATTATGCAGCCAGCGAGAGCATTAACACGGCGCAAGCTGCGTATTACGAAGCCAATGCTGAGGTTTCTAACCTTGAAAACCAGGTAAAGCAAAGCAGTGAAGCACGTGAACGCATGGCACAACAGTTGGCGCAGCTTACGCAATCGTTAGAACGCAATACCAACACCAGTGCGGCTTTGCAGCGCGACTTACAACAAAAACAAACAGAGCTTGAAGTGATCAGCAAGCAAGAGGCAGAGTCACTACAAGCCTTAAATGCACTAAAACAAACACTGCCTGAGAAAGAGGCCGCCCTCAAAACAGCAACTGATTTAGCCCAAAAAAGCCAGCAGGCACTCAGCGAGGCTACGCAACGCATTCAAATTGAAAAAAGTAATATTAACCACCTCACTCAAAATATCGCTGAAAATAACCAACGAATTCAACGTTTTGAAGGTGATTTATCTCGTTTGGTAGTGCCTGATGCCGCACAACTGAAAGACAAAGAGGCTATATTTCTGGCCGCACAACAAGCAATTACAGGCATAGAGCAAACTGTACAAAAACTGCGTGAAGATGAAGCCGCATTACAACTTGAAATCAACCAGTTACGCGATCAGCAAAACCAGGCACAGCGCGCCAGCAATCAAGCCGAAGCTGAGATTAACTCACTGCAGAAAATACAGCAATCGCTCAGTAATGAAAGCGGCCTAAATAACAAACTGGGTGATTGGTTAAGTAGCAAAGGGCTAAAAAATAAAGCTCGGCTTTGGGAGAAGCTAAAAATAGACGCGGCTTGGAGTGTTGCCCTGGAGGCTGTACTGGGAGCAAAGTTAAATGCGCTTATTTCAGATAGTAAGGTATTGGACACGCGCCCACCAGCCGCACTGGTATTGGGCTACAGGACAGGTAGTAATGAAAATTTAGCAGGCACTCATAGTAAGCTTACGCCTTTGCTAAGCATGGTTAAAGAATGTGACAATGAAGTGCAGCCCATATTGGCTGATTGGTTGCAAGGTGTGTGGGTATTGGCTAATGATGATAATGTTGAAAAGGCCATTGCAAATTTGAACGCAGGCGAAATTCTGGTGAATCAGCAAGGTGATATATTTGGCCGTTACAGTGTGATCTATCATGGCGAAAATTCAAGCTTGCATGGAGTTTTGGAGCGGCAGACGCAGCTCGATGCTCTCCGGAAAAACCAACCTAGTTTACAAGAAAAACTATCAGTTCTGACACAGCAACTTACTGATGCAGAAACCAGTATACAAGCGGCGCGCCAACAACAACAGCATGAAAATAACCAGCTAAAAATTGCTACTAATGCCTTACATCAAGCACAACTGGCGTTTACTAGTTTGCAGCAAGCGCAACACGTGGCGACAGAACGTGAAAAAAGTATACGAAGTGATATCGAGGCTACTCAGGGACGACTAACACAGTTAACCCAAGAAAGAGCGAGCAAACAAGCTGCTCAGCAAGCACTTTCAGCGCAACTAAGTCAATTAGAGATAGCAAAAAACAAGGATTTAGCTGCTAAGCAGCAATCAGAGCAAGTTTATGCAGCATCGCGCGATACGATTCAATTAGCAGAAAAATCGCATCAAGAGATTTTTTATAATAAAAAATTAATAATTAATATTATCAATGAATTAAATAATAAAATTAATGTAAATAATGAAGAAAAAATCGCGTTTCTACATCGTCAGAAAGAGGCCGAGCAAACTTTAACCATTACACCAATGGAAACACTTAAGGCGAATTTAGCAGAAGCAATTAATGTTAAACAAATACGCGAGGTGGGCTTGGCCAATGCACGTAATCATTTGGCTGAAGCTGAGACACAGATGCAAGCGTTGGAACGTACGCGCATGCAACATGAGCAGCAATTACACCCGATGCGGGATAATGTGGAGCAAAGTCGCCTAAAAGAGCAAGAATCGCGTCTGTATTTTGAGCAATGCCAAGCAGGTTTGTTAGAAAATGGCCAAAATGAGACTGAATTAGCCAAGGATTTAGCAGAAAATGCCAAAACCAGCGATTTATTGCGTAAAACTAGCCAGTTGCAACAGAATATTGCTTCTCTAGGCGCGGTGAACTTGGCCGCAATCCAAGAGTTAGCCTCTGAGACTGAGCGCAAAGCCTATCTGGATAGCCAGATGCTGGATTTACAACAGGCTACCGAGACGCTGGAAGATGCAATTAAAAAGATAGACCGTGAAACGCGCGACAAACTAATGCAAACCTTTAACACCGCTAACCAGCATTTTGGCGAACTGTTTGCCACGCTATTCGGCGGTGGGCAAGCTAAGCTAGAACTGCTGGGTGACGAGATTTTAGATACCGGTTTGCAAGTATTTGCGCAACCGCCAGGCAAGAAAAATACTACGATTCAATTACTTAGCGGTGGTGAAAAGGCGTTAACTGCTTTGGCTTTAGTATTTGCGCTATTTAGGCTAAACCCGGCGCCATTTTGCCTGATGGACGAAGTGGATGCACCATTGGATGACAGCAATACGGAACGTTTTTGCCATATGGTGAAAAAAATGAGTGAAAAAACACAGTTTTTGTTTGTTAGCCACAATAAAATCACCATGGAAATGGCGCAGCAACTCATCGGTGTTACCATGCAGGAATCTGGTGTTTCACGTATAGTGGACGTAGATATTGAAGCGGCATTAGAGTTGCAACCCTAGCGCATAGCAATCTTTTGAGACAAACAAATTAAAAGTTAACCTTTTAATATCAAAACAAGAATACTTTTAGAAGTAGAATATTAATATGTCAGATTTACAGTTAGCATTAATTATACTGGGCGCCTTTATTATTGGTGGCGTGGTTATCTACAACTGGTTGCAAGAGAAAAAGCTGCGTAAAGAAGTGACCAGTGATTTTATTGTGCCACAAAAAGATGTGCTGGCAGACGATTTTCATATCGATACCGATGCTTATCTTATCGATAAAGAAATGGCTGAAGTCGCTCAAAAGTCTAAACATTTCCAACAAAAAACAATCCCTGGCGAGATGCATATCGATGAAACGATGCATATTGATGAACTCGCTCCAGCACCCCAGGCTCAAAATTACGTAGAAGCACAAATTCTAGCGTCACAAGTTAAAGTATCACAAGTTGATAAGCCAATATATACCGAGCCTTCAATTACCGAACCTATTATTAAAGCGGTGCTACACGAAAAAATACAAGCCGCACAAGTTAACCTGCCAGAATCTGCGCATCCACAAATTGATTTAACGGCCATTTTATATGGCAGTAAAAATATTCTTAGCCAAGATTTAAACTCCTTAAAAGAAGTGCTTGCCCACATTAACCTGCCTAGCACACTGCATGGGCTGGACGAACAGGGTAAGTGGCTTGTGCTGGATGAAAATACGGTTGATGGCTTCAAGCAAGTGGCTTGCAGCTTGCAACTTGCCGATCGCGGAGGCCCTGTTGCGAAAAACGTGCTGAACAAATTCCAGTTTGCAGTAGAAGACGCAGGCTTGGAAGTCAATGCCCACGTGGAATGGCAAGGCAGTGGCGATGCCATGCAGCGCGCATTGGAATTAGACCAGTTTTGTATTGAAGTGGATCAGATGATTAGCGCGCACATTGCACAAGGCGATATTCCGATTCATGGCACCAAATTTAAAGGCTTGGCTGAGGCCAATGGCATGCAGTTAAAAGACGATGGCAAGTTTTATCTTTACGCCAATGATCAAGTTTTATTTACGGCAATAGATAGCAACAACATTCCTTTTACGACAGAGAACTTACGCAGCAATGTCCTTAAAAGCATCACCCTGCAAATTGAGATTCCTAAAGTCAGCAGCAGTGAACAGGTTTTTAACCAAATGATCGCAATGGCACAAAAAATGGCCACTAGCTTAGGTGCAGTCTTAGTAGACGATAACCAGAAGCCACTGGGTGATTTGCAATTAGAGAAAATCAGGCAGCAGCTTAGAGTGATTCATGCCACGATGGTCGCACGGGGCGTTATGCCTGGCAGCCAAAGCAGCATGCGCCTTTTCAACTAGTATTTCCATAGCTGCTGATGAAAATGGTTGCTTATATTCATGCTTGATACAGAAGCGGCACAGCAACAAATTGTCAAACTAAAGGCAGAGATTGCCCAGCATGATTATAATTATTACGTGCTGGATGCCCCCACTGTTTCCGATAACGAATACGATGGCTTGTATCGCCAGTTAGTCGACCTAGAAACCCGGTTTCCACAACTTATTACCGCTGATTCTCCCACACAGCGTGTAGGCGGGGTAGCCGTCGGCGCGTTTGAAAGTGTGAAGCACCGGCAAGCCATGTTGTCACTTAACAATGCGTTTGGCGACGGCGAATTGATTGCATTTGATAAACGTGTTCGCGACGGTTTAGGTATTCAAAGCGTTGAATATGCAGTGGAGCCGAAGTTTGATGGGTTGGCAGTTACATTGACTTATGAAAACGGCCTTTTTGTACAAGGCGCTACGCGTGGCGACGGTTATACCGGCGAGAACGTCACACATAATTTGCGCACCATTCGAGCAATTCCCAAGCGACTGAATACTTTGAATCCCCCACAGTTGTTAGAGGTGCGAGGAGAGGTGTTGATGCTTAAACGCGATTTTGAGCGCTTGAATAAGGTACAGGAGACGCAGGGAGGCAAGTTATTTGCTAACCCACGCAATGCAGCCGCGGGTAGTTTAAGACAATTAGACCCAGCAATTACCGCCAATCGACCGCTACACTTTTTTTCCTATGGTTTGGGTGAAGCTGTCGGCACCCCAGCTTTACAATCGCATGCAGATGCCATGGACTATTTGGCAAAACTACAATTTCCTGTCAGTGATTTACGTGCTATTAAAAGCGGCGTGCAAGGTTTGCGTGATTACTATCAGCAGATAGGAAATGCCCGTACCAGCTTACCGTTTGACATCGATGGCGTGGTCTATAAGGTGAATAGTTTTTCCCAACAAAATGAGCTAGGCTTTGTATCTCGTGCACCTAGATTTGCAATCGCCCATAAATACCCCGCTGAGGAAGCACAAACCATTGTAGAAGATATTACGGTGCAAGTGGGTCGTACTGGGGCCATTACGCCGGTAGCGCGCTTAAAAAGTGTATTTGTAGGGGGTGTCAATGTAACTAATGCTACCTTGCATAATGAGGATGAGCTTAAACGTAAAGATATCCGTATTGGCGACACCGTCATTGTAAGGCGGGCAGGGGACGTTATTCCCGAGGTGGTTTCTGTCGTGCTAGCCCAAAGGCCAGTTAGTGCAAGATGCTTCAGTATGCCTACTGTGTGCCCGCAATGTGGCTCGCATATTGAGCGACCTGCAGATGAGGCGGTAGCGCGCTGCACTGGCGGCTTGTATTGCCCAGCCCAACGCAAACAAGCCATTACGCATTTCGCTAGCCGCCGCGCTTTGGATATTGAAGGCCTGGGTGAAAAGCTGGCAGATCAATTGGTAGAAGCAAATTTGGTGCACCACCTGGACGATATTTACAAACTAGACGTGGCGACCCTGGCCAATTTGGAGCGTATGGCACAGAAGTCAGCCCAAAATGTAGTGGATGCGTTAAATCTAAGTAAGAAAACCACTTTGGCGCGCTTTATTTATGGGCTTGGCATACGCAATGTCGGTGAAGCCACGGCAAAAGACCTGGCTGCTCATTTTGGCAGCCTGCAAGCTTTGCTGGATGCAGGCCTCGAAGCATTGTTACAAGTAAATGATGTCGGGCCAATTGTTGCAGAATCTATTTTGCAGTTTTTGTCCGAGCCGCATAATCGTGATGTGATTCAATCCATGCAGGTCTTAGGTGTACATTGGCCTGAAACTGCGGGTAAACAGTCTGCCACAGGCGTGTTGCTAGGTAAAACATTAGTACTTACAGGCACGCTGCCTCATTTAACTCGCGATGCTGCACAAGCCTTGATTGAGGCGGCTGGCGGCAAGGTGAGTGGTAGTGTCTCAAAAAAAACAGACTTTGTAGTGGCAGGTGCAGACGCAGGCAGCAAGCTAGAAAAAGCACAAAGCCTGAATGTAGCTATTATTGATGAGGCAGGTTTACGAGCTTTATTAAACAGTCAGCAAGCGGGCTAAGCAACTAAACCCATTACAATAACGTCAGAACATGATAACAAATCCAAAACCCACTTTTTTCTAAATTAGGTTCATTATGCAAATTAAAAATACAAGACAAAACACTTTAACTTTAGTTTTTATATCATTGTTTACAATAAGTTCTCATGTAAACGCAGATGCGATTAATGATAAAATTTCGGCATGCAACGCTGCGATTAATAAAGCTGATATCAACAGCGCATTAACAAGCGCAGATGAAATTTTAAATCTGCAAAGTAATAACCGTGATGGTTTATTGTGCAAGGGCAGGGCATTAAGCGCACAGGGCAAATATGATGAAGCCTTAAAAGCGCTTGAAATGGCTGAGAAGCAATCGCAGCCTGGCTTTGAGAAGATTTTATCGTATATCTTTATTGGTAATTTACATAAGAAGAACCACAAGTTTTCAGAGGCTATTACCAGTTATGAGACTAGCTTTAAAATGTCTGAAGCTGAAAAGCTAGATCAATTTAAACGCGTCAACTTGAATTTAATTGGCGAAGCACACGCATTGAATAAAGATCTAAATGCAGCATTAGCCAGTTATACGGCGGCAAGCAAACTGGCGATGAATGACAATGAACGAGCTGAAGATTTTGAGCGCTTGGCAACCACCTATAATGGATTAGGTAAAAGCAATGAAGCCATTGAATACCAATTAAAAGCCACCCTGATGCATGATAGATCAGGCACACGCGAGCAATTCGCCAATGCCAGCGTGACTTTGGGACAGGTATACGAGGCCGCTAAAGATTACCCTGCCGCTGAAAATACCTATAATAAACTACTTAAATTTAGCAAAAATAATGGTAGTGCATATTATGAAACCCTAGCTAACTATGGGTTAGCGCGCACTAAAGCGGCAACAGGCGATACCGCCAAGGCAAAAACAATGTTAGTAGAGGCCTCATCTATGGCCAAAAGCATAGGTGAAACTGCACTGGCTGCAGAAATTGAGGGATCACTTCAAAAGCTAAAATAACTCGTATTAACTGGGAAATAAGTTGTAAGGTTTGTTATTAATGCTCGACTAAGTTGGGTAGGTTTTACTTGTTTTAAGGTATATACAATAAGGCAACCATATGATTATTATTAGCAAATCAGCAATTAACCCCAGCAATATACAACCTTCAGAAATTACTACGCGCGAAGTATTCGATAACCGACGTAGTTTTATTAAAGCGGCTGGTTTTGGTTTGGCGGCGGGCTCTGCGTTGTTGTTATCCACAAAAGCACGCGCAGTAGGCGTTACTGGCGGCACTATATCTAATGGAACGACAGAAGGCGATGGACGCTTGCTAGGGCGTGCTAATGCAACGACAAAAGCAGAAAAAGTCGTGGCAACTGCGGACACCCGCAAAAAAATCACTGGCTACCGCAAAACCGCTTATGGCGCTGGTGAAAAGCTCACAAAATACGAAGACATCACAACCTATAATAATTATTATGAGTTTGGCACTGACAAATCAGACCCTGCGAGATACTCCTCTCAATTTAAGCCACGACCTTGGACGATTAGTATTGAAGGCGAGGTTAAAAAGGCCAAAACCATCAGTATTGAAGAACTGATGAAGCTTGCACCGCTTGAAGAACGCATTTACCGTCATCGCTGTGTCGAAGCCTGGTCAATGGTGGTGCCATGGGTGGGGCTACCCTTAGCAAGCTTGGTCAAATGGGCAGAGCCCACTGGTAATGCTAAGTTTATCGAGTTTACTTCAGCCAACGATCCAAAGACGATGCCAGGTGTGCGCTCGCCAATTCTTGATTGGCCATATATTGAAGGTCTGCGCATGGATGAAGCGAATAATCCGCTTACTTTGCTGGCGGTAGGCCTATACGGCGAGTTGCTACAAAACCAGAATGGGGCACCAGTGCGCTTGGTGATGCCATGGAAGTATGGCTTTAAAGGCGGAAAGTCCATTGTAAAAATCCGCTTTGTAGAAAAAATGCCACTCACTACTTGGGTTAAGGCAGGGCCAAATGAATATGGCTTTTATGCCAATGTTAACCCGAAGGTTGATCATCCACGCTGGACGCAATCGTCTGAAAAGGTAATAGGCGCGGGCTTATTCGACGCACGTATTAAAACTAAAATGTTTAATGGTTATACCGAGCAAGTAGGGCAGATGTACGCCGGTATGGATTTATTCAACAATTTTTAGCTTTCTGGTAAATCAAGTGAATAAGCAGCAAATCAGCTATATCAAGGCATTAGTGTGGCTACTGGCATTATTGCCGCTAGTGCGCCTGGTTTGGTTAGGCGTTAACGATGACTTAGGCGCAAATCCGGTGGAGTTTGTCGAACACTCTACTGGCACTTGGGCATTAGTATTTTTGCTCATCACCTTAAGCATGACGCCAATTCGCTTGTTAACGGGGCAGGTGTGGCAAATCCAATTACGCAGGATGTTTGGATTGTTCATGTTCTTTTACGCTTGTTTGCACCTTGTAACATATGTTTGGCTGGACTTTAACTTTTTGTGGGATGAGCTATTTATTGATGTGACCAAACACCCACGAATATTAGTCGGTTTCGCCGCATTTTTACTGACGATTCCATTAGCGGTAACTTCTAATAGCTACATGATTAAACGACTTAAAAGCAACTGGAAAAAGCTTCATCAGCTGGTGTATTTTATTGCTATATTAGCGGTGGTGCACTTTTTGATGCTGGTTAAAAAAGACTTAACTGATCCTATCTACTATGCGGTTGTACTCATGCTCTTGCTTGGAATTCGCCTTTATTTTAAATTTAAAACTCATCCTAAATCCACTTTAAAAGCTAAATCTATGTAAGGAATTGTATATATTGGCGACCAATTTATACTTAATAAATTATAGGGAGCCTTGCATGTTTTCAATCACTTCTCTCAACGGCTTATACGATAGCCTGTGTAACCAGTTGAACCGCATCGGAGAATGGCTACCTCAATTATGTCTAAGGCTTATTTTGGCCTGGGAGTTTGGTGAAGCCGGATTTGAGAAACTGCATGGTAATAACTGGTTCGCCGATATTAGCTTCCCGTTCCCATTCAACTTGCTGCCGCCAGATATCAGTTGGGGCGTAGCTACTTATGTTGAGATTATTGGCGCATTTGCGCTTGCACTGGGCGTAGCCACACGCTTCTTTTCTTTTTCATTAATCATTCTTACTGTGATTGCCATTGCCACTGTTCACTGGCCCGCAGAATGGAGCACATTATCAGAATTACTTACTGGCTATCGTGTTACAGATAAGGCTGGTGACGGCTTTGGTAACTACAAATTGCCACTTTTACTGTTAATTATGCTTTTACCCTTGCTGTTTAGTGGAGCAGGCAAGTTAAGTATCGATCGTTTAATCAAAAAACATCTTTAACTCTTCGCCAGTTCGCATAGGCAGTTGATTCAACAAAGTTCAATTCACTTACTGATAACAATACTATTGAACATATAAAAATAGTCATTGTTTTCAGAAAAAAGTCTACAGAAAATTAGCTAAAAAAGCATCACTAGCCCATATGGGCTATGTTTTTTCAGGCTAATTACAGCTAATTCCCCATTTAAGACCCGTTTGGGTAGGTGCATTCCTCATATTCGTAGGAGTAGGATTTCTCCTACATGCTCATGCAAATTTTTAGCCATTACTTGTATGACATTAGAACCAAAAACGAATGTTGAATAAATGTTGTTGTTTTGCCGCAGTTAAATTTTATTATTTATATTTTAAGGAGAGCACCATGAACGCAATAGTTAACTTTATGAAAGACGAAGACGGCCTGACTGCAATTGAGTATGTGATTGCCGCTGCTTTGCTAGTCACAGGACTTACAGTGTTATTCAGCGGCTACGGCGCCGCGCTTGCTGCTAAGTTAACAGCTATTTTGGCTAGATTTTAATCACAAAAATATTTTTAGCACATTGTGATTGGAGAAATTTTATGAATACTTTAATCAAATTCATTAAAGATGAAGATGGCCTCACCGCCATTGAGTATGTGATTGCTGCTGCTTTGCTAGTGACAGGACTTACTACCCTATTTGTAGGCTATGGTCCAGCGCTTGCTGCTAAGTTAACAGCTATTCTCGCTACTTTCTAATTGTTGAGTGATTTGTCGTTAAAAGTACCCATTATTGGGTACTTTTAACCCTCAACATTCAGATTAAAAAGTTATTTTGCGCTGGCAACTCAGCGCATAAGGTTAGGTTAATAAATAAGGGGGGTAAGCGTGTGGTTACCAGTACTTAAAAACCCATTAATGCTAGGTTTGTTTTGGATGTTAATACTGGCAGTATTGACCGATTTAAGCACACGAAAAATTCCCAACAGTATTGTGGTATTTGGATTGATTGCCAGTTTGATTTGCCAAAGCATGGCCGTAGAAGGGGCAGGCGGAATCAACTGGTTAGCGGGAGTGACAGTGGCTTTTGCCTGTTTTATTCCTCTTTATGTGTTGCGCGGTATGGCAGCCGGTGATGTTAAGTTAATGATGGCGGTGGGCGGATTTTTGGGTTACCCGCTCATCATTAAAGCAGTGGTTTGTGTGTTTTTGTCGGGTGGTGTGATGGCAATTGGTTTCGTTATGCTCAGAGGCAGGTTTAAGTACTTAACCCAAAATGTACGCATGATGCTAACAGGTTTGTACATTAAAACGACCAGTGGCATAAATGTTGTAGATGACTATGTAATGAAAAATAGTGCAGGACGTATGCCATATGCACTTGCGATTGCAGTTGGCACAGTAATTGCAGTGTATTTTGAAACAACTGGAAATAGCTTTTAAAAATAGTAGTTTTTTGAAAAATTAACGAAAAAGAGGCAACAGTGATGAATAACTATCGTGGAGTCGTCATGTTTTTAGTCGCATTGGCAGCTGCCATTGGCGCAGTGTTTATTGCAGCTAAATGGTTGCAGCAGCGCTCTACGCAAGTCAATCAGGTGGCGGTAGCCGCACAAGAGATTAATATGGGGCAAAAACTGACCAGCAATATGTTCAAATTAGTCAGTTGGCCCGCGAATATTATGCCACCAGAATCCTTTTCTGATCTCACCAAATTAGACGGACGTGTCACCAAATCCGCCTTACAAGTTGGTGAGCCTATATTAGCGACCAAACTGGCGCCTGAGGGCTCATTGGGCGGCTTATCTGCAGTGATTGCGGAAGGCAAACGTGCAATTACGGTACGAGTGAACGATGTGGTGGGGGTGGCAGGCTTTGCCTTACCGGGTAACTTTGTCGATATTATTGTGAATACCCAAAAAGAAGAAGGTAGCGGCAATAACAAAAACAGCAAAGATATATCCAAAATAGTACTGGAGCATATTTTAGTGTTGGCAGTGGCACAAGAAGCCGGACGTGATGAAACTACACCAAAAGTGGTGAATGCCGTCACCTTAGAAGTCTCTCCCGAACAAGCAGAAATGATTGACCTGGCGCGCAGCATCGGTGACTTATCACTGGTCTTACGTAATCAAGCCGATGTGCTGAATGCTAAAACAGAAGGCGTAACTAAAAACTCGTTACTTGAGTTTGAGGATCCTTTGCCTGAAACACCCATGACAGCAGAAGCGCCGCCCAAAGTCATTGTGAAAAAAGTATTGGTAGCCGCAAAAGCAGGGCCTGTGATTCGCAAGCAATGCACCAAAGTAATTACCGGCTTAACAGAGTCTGCAGAGTGTTTTTAAACCAGCGAAAGAACTTAATTTTTAAACTATGTAAACCTATTAGAAAAACAAGCTACCAGAGAGGTTAATAAAAATGTTCAAGCCAAAAGGGATCAGTCAGCACAAAGTAATCGCTAAAACCAACAAGCCGCTACAATTAATCGCGTTTCTAATTGGTGTTGCGTTGTTGAATAACTCAGCCTTGGCAGCGCGCAAACAACCGTCCAATACTGCCGCAGCAACAGTGATACAAGAACCCATTGGCAACGGTAAAGAGGCTGACTGTGTCGGGCAGATATCCAGTCCAGCTAAACTCATCATTCCAGTAGGTAAATCTACACTGATTAAGTTACCAGAACCATTAGCCAGTCGCAGCATTGGCAACCCTGACGTGGTTCAAGCCAAGTTAATTTCACCGAAAACTTTGTATTTATTGGGCGTTAATATTGGCACCACCAATATGATTATTCGTAGCTCTCAAGGCACTTGCACAGTGATTGATGTGATAGTCAATATGGACCCTGACGCTTTGCGGGGAACCTTAAGCGCACTGATGCCAGAGGAAAAAAACATTCAAGTAACAGCAGCAGCCGATTCGCTCATTTTATCTGGCACAGTGGAAGATGCTATCACTGCAAACCGTGTAATAGAAATTGCCGAAGCTTTTGTGAGAAGACAATCGGCTGAGTCAGCACAAACATTTGGAACAGACCCTGCATCAGGCAGCCAAGGGGCAACTGTGGTGAGCTTTAATCAAGGCCAAGCAGGACAAAGTGCCCAGAGTACAGCTGCACGATCACCGCGAGTGGTCAATCTGTTGGGGGTGGGTTCGCAGCAACAAGTGATGCTAGAAGTAAAAGTAGCAGAAGTTTCTAAAACTTTGTTGGATAAATTGGGCGCCAGCTTGAGTTTGAGCCAAACAAGTGGTAGCTGGACCTATCGACTTATTACTGACTTTTTAAGTACAGCAGGTAGCGCCACTGGCGGCGCAGTCAGTGGTTTTAAAAGCATAGACAAAAACTTTATTATTGATGCGGAGAAAAAAGACGGCTTGATTAAAATTTTAGCCGAGCCTTCTATCATGGCTATCAGTGGCCAGGAGGGCAGTTTTTTGGCAGGTGGTACTATTTTCATACCTGTATCGCAAAATAACAGTAGTGGCATACCAACTATTACACTTGAAGAAAAAGAATTTGGGGTCGGTGTTAAGTTTACCCCCACAGTATTGGCTGGCGGCAGAATCAATTTAAGAGTTACGCCTGAAGTTTCTGAGTTGAATAGAGAGGGTATAGGCATTACAGCTGGAGGCATAGCTGGCACCGCTATTTTGCCATCCTTCACCACCCGTAGAGCTTCTACTACTGTGCAATTGATGGATGGGCAAAGTTTTGCCATTGGCGGCTTAATTAAAAACAATACCACTGCCAACATTAAAGCCTTCCCGATTTTGGGTGAAATCCCCATTATTGGCGCCTTGTTCCGTAGCACGGACTTTCAAAAAGATAAAACTGAACTCATTTTTGTGGTAACGCCACATTTAGTGAAGCCATTACCTAGCGGAGAAGCGGTGCGATTACCAACAGACCGTTATGTGGATCCAACCCGCAGCGATTTATTCTTAAATGGCAAAATGGAAGGTGCCTTACCACCCGATGCGCCACCACCTGTAAGCCCAGATAAACAATCGGACGTACTTAAACCAAACGCCCCAGAACAAGCAGATGACACTGGCTTTGACGTGAGATAGGACAATAAAATGACAACATTACAAATAACAACCGTAATCACACTAGCAGGGATATTAACTGCCTGTGCTGAGCCAGCCCCTAGATATGAAGCAGAGTTTGGTAGCGCAACCCGTGCCACACTTAATGCGCAAATTATTAATCCAGATGCAGGCAATAACCAAGACCCTGTCGCGGGCCTAGATGGTCAAGCGGCAAATGATGCGCTTGAAAATTATCAAAAATCGTTTGCTAAACCAGAACCTTCTCCCAATGCTTTGAATATTGGGGTGGGCACCAAGAATAGCGGCAGTAGTGGCGGCCAGCAATAAAAGAAGTTGAGATGAACCATTTAGTCAAAAAAGAAATTAAACATATATCACGCCAACAGGGCGCAATGTTGATTTTCTTTTTAATTATGTTGCCCATATTAATTGCGACCATGGGCATTGCACTAGATGTCGGCAAGTTTTTTATTGTTAAGTCGGAATTACAAAATTCAGCAGATGCTTGTGCATTGGCGGCAGCCTATGAACTGGATGGCACATCCTCACAGTTTACGCGCGCAGAAGCAGCAGGGTTAAATTTAGCGGCAAAAAATAATGTATATTTTCAACAAGGGGCTGTAGCAGGTACCGCAGTTCAGTTTTCCACTACTGCCAATGGCGGCTATGTTGCAGCTGGCTCAGCGCCTGCTAATGCCGGCTTTGTTCGCTGCAATGTAAGCCAGCCTAATGTTCCAAATTGGTTTATTCAATTAGTCGGCATTGGCAATCAAACTATTCCCGCCACCGCAGTTGCCACCAATGTGCCTGGGCAAAGCACATGTTCACTACCTGTAGGCTTATGTGATGCGCCACCTGGTACGCCACCAGGTACTTGGTTGGAAGGCGTGCAATCTGCCGCAGGTGGTGAAACAGGCTTTTTTAGGTGGATAGATTTTAATCCACCAGCAGGTGGCGCGAGTGAGTTAAATGAGTTATTAAGTGGAGCTAACACCTGCTCAATTAGCTCAACCGACCCTAACTTGCCGATTGCTGGCTATGGCGTTGTTTCCTCTGCAGATAGGCATTACAACACCCGATTTGGCATACGCGCCGGTGGCACACCTAATAATAGTGTGCCAGATTACAGTGGTTATGCTTATTTTCCAACTAATTGGCCATCCAAGTTTAATGCTTATTCTGACTTTGTGGCGAATAGGCGACCAGTGAATGCGGCTTATCAAGGGGTGGGTGGCATTACGATTAGCGGTAATCCTACGATTCTTAGTTCTGCAGAATTAGCAGCGCAAGGTTCGAACAGGCGGGTGGCGGTTGCCCCTGTGATTAATTGCGCAACTCAAACCTTTCAGCGCTGGGCGTGCGTATTTTTGTTGCATCCCATGAGCACATCAGGGCCACCTTCTACCAGAATGTATTTAGAGTATTTAGGGGATGCCAATAACGCCGGCCCATGTAAATCATTTGAATTTGCTGGCCCAGCTAACGGCACTGGCCCCAAAGTATCGGCATTGGTGCAATGATGCAACTTAAACCGATTAAACTTTGTAAACACAAATGGCAAGCTGGTTTAGCGGCTATTGAGTTTGCTTTAATACTACCCACTCTGCTTGTTTTGGGATTTGGTGTGTTTGATTTTGGCCGCGTACTTTTTCAATATGACACTCTCACCAAAAGCACACGAGATGCAACGCGTTATTTGGCAGCCATAGTGAGGCCGCCAGCAGCTGCATATGCAGCTGATGCAAATTACACAACAGCGGATGACTCTGCGGTTAATAAGGCAAAGAATTTAGCCTTATGCGGCACTATTACTGCATGCAATACTAACAACATTCTAGTCAAAGGGCTTTCCGCATCGAATATCACAATTGATTATCCAGCGGCTGTTGGCAATATCACTTATGTACGGATTTTCGTGAGTAACTATAGCACAAGCTATTTAACGAACGTTTTAGGTGTCAGCAAAAACTTAGGCACCATCAGTGTCACTATGCGGCAGATTCAGCAATGAAATATCTTAACAAACAAAAAATTAAAGGTATTTATACAGTGGAATTTACGCTGGTGTCGGCATTGTTTTTGCTGACTATTTTTATGGTGTTGGAGGGGATAGGTTATATGTATTTAATGAACGCTGCCAGTGAGATTACACGCCGTGGCGCTCGACTGGCCGTTGTGTGCAATATTGGTTCGGCAGGCATCATAAGCGAAATGGCATCACGCTACCCTAACCTAACAGCGCAAAATGTAAATATTAGTTATTTGCCTGCCGGGTGCGGCCAGAATAATTGCCAAACTGTAACAGTTGGAGTAACTGGCTTAAGTACAACCATTGCTGGTGTGACTGCCAATATTCCTAATTTTGCAACAACCTTGCCGCGCGAGAGTATGGATAGTAGTTTAAATCCTACTTGCGCTTGAGTTTGGATGAAAAATGAAAGCTTTAATAATAAGTGAAAATAATAAATTGCTAGAAAGTGTTGCTAAATACGAGAGTATTAAGCACAAGAATATAAATTTATTAGTAATTCGTAGCAATTTGCTAAATGCTTCACAACGTATTGCCAACGAAATACCTGATGTGGTGATTTTGGATGTAAGTGATGGCAAGCACCATGAGTTTGAATTAGCAGCACGCTTTAACGCACAGTACAAAAACATGGCATTTATGATGATGTCAGAAGATAACTCTACTGAGCTTTTATTAAAGGCTATTCGCTCAGGTTTTTCTGAAGTCATCACATTGCCTTTGTCGGAACAAGGCTTGATACAAGCGTTGGATCGGCACCAGACAAAGCAACTTAGCAATGCGAATCAACAATCTAAAGTGATTAGTGTGATTTCGTGCAAAGGAGGAAGTGGAGCTACTTTTATCGCGACTAATCTGGGTTATATATTAGCCACGTTATTTAAAAAAAATGTGTTGTTAATTGATATTAATCAGTATTTTGGCGACGCCTCGATGTATGTGACTGATAAAAAACCAGGCATGACATTGGCCGATGTGTGTAATCAAATGAACCGTTTAGATTTCGCCTTTTTAGAGTCGTCTTTAATTACTGTGACGCGTAATTATAAGATTTTGGCGGCAGCAGAGAGCCCTGATAGCGCTGCGGATATTAAACCAGAGCATTTAGATACAATTATTCGGATGGCTAGAAATAATTATGATTACATTATTTTGGACGTAGGCAGGCAAATAGACGCTTTGACGGTAAAAGGTTTGGATTTGAGCGATACTATTTTTGCGGTGATGCAGCTGGTTTTGCCATATATCAGAGATGCTAGAAATTTGCTGAATGTGTTCAAATCTTTGGGCTATAGCCAAAATAAAGTACAAATGATTGTGAATCGATATGACAAATCCAGCAAAATCAAATTAAGTGATTTAAGTGGTGCAATCAGTATAGATAATTTAATCACGGTGCCAAATGAATATATGGCAGTAAGTGATTCGGTGAATCAAGGTGTGAGCGTTTATCAGTTATCTAAAAATAATGCTGTGAGTAAAGTGCTGGTAAAAATTGCAGAAAACATCACCAAAACCCAAATTAAAGAAAAAGGGTTGATGGCAAAATTGTTTGGTAACTCATAAGAAAGAGTAGGCTAAAAATGTCACTGAGAGAACGATTAGGGAATGTTGAAGAGCTTAGAAAATACACCGGTACAGACAATGTGCTGAGTAAAAACAGCTATTCTGAGCTTAAAAAGCATATTCATAGCTCTGTGTTAGAGCGAATTAATCTGGAGCGTTTGAAAGATTACTCACAACTACAGGTAAAAAAAGAAATTAATGATTTGGTTGCAGTCATTGTGGATGAAGAGAAAATTGCGCTTAATCAATTTGAACGCAAGAATTTAGCTCAAGACATTGAACATGAAATGTTTGGATTGGGTCCTTTAGAGCCACTCTTACTAGATCAAACTATTTCAGACATACTAATTAATGGCCATAAGCAAGTCTATATAGAACGCAAAGGTAAGCTAGAACTGACCACGGTCGAGTTTCAAGACAATGATCATTTGTTAAATATCATTGAGCGTATCGTCTCCAGAGTGGGGCGCCGCATCGATGAATCCAGCCCGATGGTAGATGCAAGACTTGCGGATGGCTCACGTGTGAACGCCATCATTCCACCGCTTGCCTTAGATGGCCCAGTAGTTTCAATACGTCGGTTTTCAGTAAACCCTTTGATGGTCAACGATTTACTTAGGCTGAATAGTATTACGAGTGAAATGGCCAACCTCATTAGTGCTGTGGCTAAATCAAAAATCAATACGGTTATTTCAGGCGGCACAGGTAGCGGAAAAACGACTTTACTGAATTTAATTTCAGGGTTTATCCCTGAAGATGAACGCATTGTAACGATTGAGGATGCTGCAGAACTTCAAATGCGGCAGCCACATATCGTGAGACTAGAAACTCGACCACCTAACATTGAAGAAAAAGGTGAGGTAACTCAGCGTGCGCTGGTTAGAAACGCTTTACGTATGCGCCCCGATAGAATTATTTTAGGCGAGGTGAGAGGTCCAGAGGCATTGGATATGCTACAAGCGATGAACACAGGTCACGAAGGTTCATTTGCAACGATACACGCCAATACGCCAAGAGACGCCATTGCGCGAATGGAAAATATGGTGTCGATGTCTGGGGCCACCTTAACCATGCATGCAGTGCGTCAGCAAATTGCTTCTGCCATTAATATGATCATCCAGGTTTCCAGATTGACTGACGGCTCAAGAAAAGTTGTGAGCATACAAGAAGTTACCGGCATGGAAGGTGAAACTATTACCATGCAAGAAATATTTGGTTTTAAACAAACGGGTGTGGGAGACGACGGCAAAATAAAGGGGCATTACTATGCCACAGGCTTAGTTCCACATTTTAATAAACGCCTAAAAGCGTTTGGTGTAGGGTTGCCTGAGAGCATGTTTAACCCTGCAGTGCGCTATGAGGTGTAATAGTTAGGTTTATATGGATAGCAAATTCATTATATTTACTGTGTTTGTTTTTATTGCCGCTTTTTTTGCATTAGAAGCCGTTTACTATTGGTGGGCCGGGCATTATGGCGCTGAGTCAGCTCGTCTAAAAAAACGCATTGAACATATCACCAGCCACGATTTAGATAGAAGCGCTTATCATGGCATCCTTAAAAGTCGTTATATTGAAAATAAAAATCCATTCTATCGATTCTTATTTAACCTTTCGTTGATTAAAAAATTAGATGCTTTGCTTTTGCATTCTGGAGAGCTATGGACAATCACTAGATTCATTAAGCTGACAGCTTTATGTGCATTAGTTGCAGGAATTGTCGGCTTAATTTTAAATTTTAATTTAACCGTTGTGGTGATGGTTGCGTTGCTTGCTGCATTTTTTCCATTGTTATATGTATTGCGTTCTAAAAAGAAGCGTTTAAATAAATTTGAAGAACAGTTACCAGAAGCCATTGACACTATTTGCCGATCATTAAGAGCTGGACATGCCTTTAGCAGTGCCTTTACTTTGGTGGGGGAGGAGTTAGCAGACCCAATTGCCACCGAGTTTAGAATGACCATGGAAGAAAATAACCTTGGCATTAATATCAATGAGGCCATGCAAAATCTTGCTGAAAGAGTTCCGCTTACCGACTTGAAGTTCTTTGTAGTTGCTGTGCTGATTCAAAGAGAAACTGGTGGCAATTTGGCAGAGATTTTAGGCAACATCAGTAATATTATTCGTGAGCGATTTAAGTTGCGTCGCCAGATTGGCGTGATGACAGCAGAGGGCAGGTTATCTGCAAAAGTACTAGGGGCTATGCCAATCATCATGTTAATGATAATGAGCGCGCTGAATCCTAACTATGGGCCGTTGATGTTTAATAGCCCAGCTGGCTTAGATAGCTTAAAAGTAGGCGCTGTGATGATGTTGATTGGCTTTGTTTGGATGCGCAGCATTATTAATATAAAAATGTAGGTGATTCTCATGACCACACAAGAAATAGTTTTTTTATTACTTTTATTCATTAGCGTATTTTTAATACTGCTATTGTTGATGAACAAATTTAATGTTAACCCTGCGCGAAAAAGAGCGAATAGCTTTTCATTAAATGATGAATCTAGCACTAGCAACTCAGAACTAGTCAGCACACTGGTAAAAGTAGTAGATCCTATCAGTCGGTTGGCGTTGCCTAGCGAAGGCTGGGATAAATCTCCACTACAATTAAAATTTGTTAATGCTGGTTGGCGAAGTAGCGATGCCCCTAAGCTATATTTTGGCATTAAGTCTTTATTGACTATTAGTTTCCCTATAGTTGCTTACTTTTTTTTAGATAAATCAATTCAAGCTGAAAATGCCTCCGGGGTATTGTTCGTATTAATTTTACTGGCTGCGCTTGGCTATTATTTACCCAATATCGTCTTATTTAATGTTGTTAAAAAACGTCAACAGGAAATTGTAGAAACCTTACCAGATGCAACGGATTTACTGATTATATGTATGGAGGCAGGCTTAAGTTTTGACCAGGCATTAGCTAAAGTGGCGTCCGAAATTAAGCTTAAGTCTGAAATACTCAGCCAAGAGTTAGAGCTGTTATTGATGGAAGTACGCTCAGGATTTACCAGGGAGCGCGCTTTAAGAAATCTAGCGTTGCGAACTGGCGTTGAGGAAATTGATGGTTTAGCTACGATGGTGATTCAATCTGAGCGCTTTGGCACCAGTATTGGCGACGCGTTACGTATACATGCAGATACTGCGCGAACTAAACGCAGACAAAAAGCAGAAGAAACCGCCTCAAAAATCGCGCTAAAACTTTTATTCCCACTGCTATTCTGCCTAATGCCCGCCATATTTATTGTATTGCTGGTACCGTCACTGATGCAATTGAAAGCAGCTTTCTCTTGATTAATATTATTGATATTAAAGGTGATAATGATGAAAAATAAATCTGAATTATTAATGTCTTTATTAACTGCTGGTTGTTTGTTTAGCTGTACATCGGCGAATAAAAACGCAACTCTGAATGAGAGTTTCCTTGCAAAACAGAAAATTACAGTAACGACAAATGCCGATTTAATTAAAGCTGATCGACCTGATCAATATTACGAAATTGGCCGCACCTATCAAAAGAACGGTAACTATGATCATGCAGCAATCGCTTATCAAAAATCATTACAGCTAGACCCTACCTATACCAAAAGCATCACTGGCTTAGCCACAGTCTATGCGGACCAAAAACTTTATATCATTGCAATACCATTATTTGAGCAAGCAGTTAAGTTAGAACCTAATGCCATTAATTACAATAACTTAGGCTATGTTTATTATCTAAACAATCAGCATGTAGAGGCGAATAGAGTACTCACACAGGCCATTATGCTAGAGCCTGACTATTTGCAAGCGCAAAGGAATTTAGCATTAGTCGCTAGCAATCAACCAGCAACTGCTAATAACGATTTGACTCAGCAAAAAGATGGCTCAATATCAGGTGGTCTTAGAGGCCCTGAATCTGGGCAGGCCGTTGTTAATAGTCAAATTGAAGCTAGTAACATGCATACACCTACAACCAGTTCACAACCAATTAAGCATGACGTACTAAGCAATGTGGTAGAAACTAACTCGGAACTAAATATCGTCCAATCTGAAAACGGTATATATGAGCTTAAGGTAAACCCTGTTGTAGCTAGCACCGCAAATGTTACAAGCACGCATACAACAGAGACTCAGCTTAAGCCAAATAATATCTTAGTGACTATATCGGGCGGAATAACGTTTCAGCATATACCAGTCATTAGTAAACTGTTTGATTTAGCCAGCAATCAAATGACCTCATTTAACATTAGCGATACCAATCAAATTGTTGAAATTGTGAATGGTAATGGCTTGAAAGGCATGGCAAGGGCTGTTGCAAGCAAGTTCCAGGAAAGTAGTGCGCTACAAACCAAGGTTGCCGATGCTAAGCGTTTTAATCAAATGAAAACACATATCCAATATAAGACGGGCTATCGTAATGACGCAGTAAACTTAAATCATCATTTATTGAATAAGCCCTATTTAGTTCGAAATGATAACTTACCCAGTGATGTTGCTCTGCGTTTAGTACTTGGCAGAGATTTATTGCAGCAGTTGGGTAATTCAGCAATGGCGGTAGAGCATCCAAACTTCGCATCAGCTACTTAGCCACAAAAACAACTAACGATTATAGTGTTGGCGCATAAGCTGGAGCCGCTAACTAAGCGACTTTTATTTTGCTAAAAAAAACCACTCTACCTTTGGCATTAGAGTGGTTATGAGGCTACCGAAGTAGGGTAGATGCATTTCGGTAGAGACATTTCTGGGAAAGAAATGTATGTGCCATTCTCCAGTTCTAAATAAAGGTGTCTGTACGAAACCGCACATTGCAGAGTCAATCCGCCATGCGCTTATTTCTTTCAAGCCAATAATAATCCTACAAAATTTTAGGAATTACACCGACATACGCATCCAGTATGCTCCTTACAATTACATGAGTCGGAATAGGTCTTTTAATTTGATAGGAGAAGCAAAATGACTACAAATTGGTTAAGGGAAAAGTTAGGGAACCTAGAAGGATATTTTTCTAGCATAACAAGCAATTCTGCAGATACAAATAAATCAGACAAAAGCAAAAGTCCCCGCACAGGCTCTAAATCTAACGCAGCTTCAAGCTCAAAATCAGGCTCTAGCTCACGCTCTGATTCAGGCTCAAGTAGCTCTGGTAGAAGCCCAGCTAGCTCTGGTGCACGCTCAAGCCCAAATTCTAATTCTCACTAGGGTGCAGGTGCAAGATAAACTTGTAACTAAGAGGATATATGAAAATAAAAATTATAATCTTACTTGGGCTATTAATTATGCAAAACAGCCACGTAATAGCAGCCGATAAATTTAGTATTTGTTCATCGGGTGGTTTTTATTCCGGGGCAGAAAATAAGTTCTTAAGTGGCCTCGCGCTTTATATGGCCAATAAATACAATGTAATTAAAGACCCGGAATGTACTTCAAATTGGAAAGCAGGGGAGAGAATTGCTAGGAATTTTACTGAAACTGGAAAATTAACCAACGATTTTGAACGTACTGTCGTTGAGAGCGCAACTAAATTTAGCGATCAAGTTTACGCAAAAATCAGTAACGGAATAGACTTAGATGAATAAAGTAGGTTCCGGGTTGGCTACAGTAAATGTAACAAAAGGCATAATTAAGGCGAGCGAATCAAAGCCTGATAATCAGGGACGTACTAGGGATGGGTGATGTAGCTAAGAAGCTATAACAGATAGAATAATCAGGCTAAGCATTGAAGTTATAATAGTCAAAATAATAAGTCTTAGCATCCCAAACTCCCCAGTACCAACAAAAATCAAAGAAATAAAGTACGTTTAATACTTAATTATCTACAGCTGGGGTTGATTACTATTTTTATTACCCTAATAGACGACTTACACACTACATCTGCTTTGGCAGACCGTAGCAGATACTATATTTGGTATATTACACAATTTTGCACTATGTGGTTTATTTTAGTCACTTCCTTAAGTAGCTCAAAAGAGCTATTGACTTTAACGGTTTTTTTATAACTGGATGGCCAATAGTCTAAGCGGCTTTTTACTTCACAAAAAATGATTAAACTTAACGCAAAAGTAAAATATTAATTGTCATATGTTCGGTAGCGTACGTTAAGCACCTATATCAAAGAGTATATTTGTATCCAAACAATATTTGTGTAAAGAATATATCCATAATTAGTTGGGGCTAAATATGAAAATTATTTTTATCTTAATAGGCTTAGGCCTTAGTTGTGCGCTTATTTATCCACCTATATTAGATTCGTTTTATGCAGACGAATTATTAAAAGTGTTCCTTTTTGTCATAGGAGTCATTTTCCTGTCAGCTGGCTTAATCGGTGTAGTGGAATCCCTTGAACGTAAGGCGCGCAATAATTAGGATGAAATTGAAACCTAGCACTCTAGGCGTTATTTTCACCAACATCTTTTAATCGTTCAAAAGCCGTTTAAGTTAGCGGCTTTTATTTTTCTCTCATAGTCTTTAATCCTACATAATTTTCAGCATTCCACCTATATGCTTCTCACGTAAGATTTTTACTCTGCTTTAGTTAGATAAAAATCATCTTTTTAATTTAATATGGAAATATTATGACATTTGATAGGAGACATGAGAGGGGTACTTTAATTAGCTAAATGCAGGAAGCTTTGGAGGGTATACCACTCGCGCACTCTATCTAGGGAATTAAAGTAAATCTGATAATATAGATACTACTTTGTCAGCTTTTGACTTTGTTTCAGATGCATAGCTAGTATCTAAATTCTTAACGCTAAATGATGTCTGTTAGTATTCATTACCCACTATGCATCTATCGACTTCGCGCAATACTACACTATGCAAACAGGACAGCTAATATAAACAATAGCTTAGCTATAAAGTAACTTATATTTATAACAAAAAATTATTTCACTTTTAATGCAGCCGGGAGTAAATTAAAAGACTACGTTTCTGTGCATAGAAAAATCTATTTGGTTTTTATGTGAGTAATACAGGAGCTAAAATTGAGGCTATTATTTATCTTAGTGGGCTTAGGTCTTATCTCTGCTTGTTTCAACCCCTCCATAAACATTTTTCTTGATGGTCCTGTTGTCAAAGCGCTTCTGTTCTATGTGGGCATCTTTGTCATATTAGCTGGTTTTGGTGGAGTGGCTGATTGGCTTGAACATAAGTCAAAAAATCATCGGGATGAAATAAAGCCCTAGTTTTAACACTACTGAAATAAAAGCCTCTTAGCATTCCTACAAAATTTTAAGAAATACACCTACATACGCATTCA
>JAKFDL010000065.1:0-8320 GCA_036676175.1 Methylotenera sp.
ATATCGCAGGCCTGAGCCGATAAGTATCTTCTTCACCCCTTTGATGGCGCGCGCTTTACGATATAGCTGAATCAATGCGCTATGGTCAGTATTCAGGTTCTCGCAAATACCAGGGTAAACACAGCTCAGTTTCCGGCAAGATTGTTCAATTTTTTCAGACTTGCAGGCAATGCGGTACATATTGGCGGTAGGCCCGCCAAGGTCAGAAATAATGCCAGTAAAACCATCTACTTTGTCGCGAATCTCTTCAACTTCTTTCAATATAGATTCTTCACTGCGGCTTTGAATAATGCGGCCTTCATGCTCGGTAATTGAACAGAACGTACAGCCGCCAAAGCAGCCGCGCATGATATTAACGCTAAAGCGAATCATCTCCCATGCTGGGATTTTTGCATTTTTATAGATGGGGTGCGGCTTACGCGCATACGGCATGTCGTACACATAATCCATCTCTTTTGTCGTCAGTGGAATCGGCGGCGGGTTCAGCCACACTTCGCGGTCACCATGCTTTTGCACCAGTGCCCGCGCATTGCCCGGATTGGCTTCTAAATGCAGCACCCGTGAGGCATGCGCATATAGCACCGGGTCTTGCGACACGGCTTCGTAATCAGGCAACCGCACCACTTGCTTGCTTCTATCGGCCTTCGGCTTGCGGACAATTTCAATCGCTTTGGTGCCTACTGGCAGCGCTGGTTTTGCACTACTTTCTTCTGTCGCACAACTTGCGTCTGCCTTACCCATCTTCATTTCATACGGGTCAATTGGCTTATCCACTGTGCCAGGGCGATCTAACTTGGTGCTTTCAATCTCATTCCAGCCTTCAGGAATTTGCTTGCGTAAAAAAGCCGTGCCACGAATATCCTGAATCTCACTGACTTTCTCGCCTTTGGCGATGCGGTGGCTCAATTCCACTAACGCTCTTTCCGCGTTGCCATAGAGCAGAATGTCGGCTTTACTGTCCACCAAAATGCTGCGGCGCACTTTGTCGCTCCAGTAGTCGTAGTGGGCAATGCGGCGCAAACTGGCTTCGATACTGCCAATAATAATCGGCACCTGTGAATACGCTTCTTTACAGCGTTGCGAATAGACTAACACCGCCCTATCTGGGCGTTTGTTGGGCGCTGCATCTGGCGTGTAGGCATCGTCACTACGGATTTTGCGGTCAGCGGTATAGCGATTGACCATGCTATCCATATTGCCAGCGGTAATGCCAAAATAGAGATTGGGTTTACCGAGCGCCTTAAAAGCGCTGGCATTTTGCCAATCGGGTTGCGCGATTATGCCAACGCGAAACCCCTGTGCCTCTAGCAGCCGCCCCACCAGCGCCATCCCAAAACTGGGGTGATCAATATATGCATCGCCCGTTACCAGAATAATATCGCACGAATCCCAACCCAGCGTATCCATTTCAGCACGCGTCATCGGCAACATCGTGGCCGCGCCAAAACGCTTCGCCCAGTGCGGGCGATAGGTGTGGATGGGCTTGGCCAGATTGTTGGTGTAAATTTCCATGAACTGCGCGCTAATGACTCAGCTAATAACAAGCTGCGCATTTTACGCATTTTTCATTCAATTACAAAGGCTTATCTTACAAAATCCAAATATAAATAAAGATAAACTTAATGTAAGACTTCGATATAACCATCTTCACTTAGCACAATTAATACCGCATCCACTTCTTGCAAGCTTGGGTTTGCACGCCGGATATCTTCAACCGATTTAAAACCATCGACTTGTTTTAGGTATTCGCGTAGTCTTAGCTGCAAGCCTTGACTGCGTAGCGCGCACTCCTCAACCCCTTTTAGGGTTTTTTTATATATGATGTCCATAACAATACTCCCCTCCCCCAAAATTTATTTTTATACTTAATTATTAATATACTTTTCGTTTACATCAATTTAAATATAGACTAATAACATGATGTATACAAACAAAATTTACACGGTGAGCGGCATGACTTGCAACAATTGTGTTGCAAGGGTGCAGAAGACATTAGCACCTTATGCAGAAGCGGTTGAAGTGACACTCAATCCACCTCAAGTAAAGCTCACCAATCAAAAATTAGACAGCAGCGCCTTGAACGATATTTTGCAAAGCGCAGGCAATTATAAAATTGGCACCAAAGTAAGCAAACCATCGAATGCTGATATCTCCGCTGAGATCCCTGACAAGAGCTTAACTACATACAAGCCACTTATACTGGTATTTGCTTATATTTTAGGCGCGTGCCTGCTAGTGGAATCCAGTCATGGCGATTTTAATCTGCACCGCTTTATGCCAAACTTTATGGCTGGTTTTTTTCTGGTATTTTCATTTTTTAAACTGCTGGATTTAGCCGGATTCGCCAACAGCTATGCCATGTACGATGTGCTGGCTAAGCGCGTACCGGCATATGGTTATATTTACCCTTTTATAGAACTTACCCTGGCAGCCGCATATCTATTGGCTTACAGGCCGATGCTAATTAACAGCATTACGCTTATTGTCATGGCTTTTTCTAGCATTGGTGTCATCTCGGCGGTGCTGAGTAAACAAAAAATCAAATGTGCCTGTTTGGGTACAGGCTTTAATTTACCCATGACAACAGTCACCATTATTGAAGATGTGTTAATGGCGGCGATGGCAGCTTGGATGTTGATTTAGTCAAAACAGTACCGAAATTTACACTACATTATGCATATAACCAATTATGCATATAACCAATGCTTTCTAGAACAAATTTTAAGCATCGTGTAGACTCATTTTTTTCATCAAACAATTGCCACCTTGAAGCAATTCTCGTTTATTCAACGCATCTTATTACCCCTGCTTTTAGTAGGGGTTTTATCTATTATATCCACCGCTATTCACATGTTTACTGTAGACATGGAAAGAATCAAAGCCAATGCATTAAACGAAGCGCGAGAGCTTGAAGATTTACTGATTATGGCTGAAAGCCTAGTGAGCGAACACGTACAGCTTTCGATGCAAATACTCAAACAAAGAAGTTTGGCTATTGGCCCAGCCAGCATCAAGGGCAATATTGTTCTTAACAACCAACAATTGGCAGACTTAACATTTGGGACGCAATCTCAGGCCTTTGGTAAAGATTTAGTAGATGGCGTCACAGATACAGGCACTGGCACAGCCACTTTGTTTGTTAAAAACGAAAGTGATTTTGTGCGCATTGCAACTAGCGTTCGCAAAAAAGATAGATCTCGCGCAATAGGTACAGTGCTCGACCCTGCAGGTAAAGCCATGCCATATTTGTTAGCCAAGCAATCTTTTTATGGGGTTGTTGATATTTTAGGTGAGCCTTATATCTCAGGCTACGAGCCAATCATCGACCAATCTGGCAACTTGATTGGGGCTTGGTATGTGGGCTATAAAGTGGATGTTAAGGCACTCGATGAAGCCATCAAAAAGTGGGCGTTTCTTCAATCAGGTTTTGCTGCAATTACCGATTACAACAATAATATTCGCTTTTTGTCAGAGCGTGTCTCCCAAACCGAAGCCTCGAAAGTGTTAAACAACCCTACAGATAAATGGGTGATTGTGAGTCAGAATATTCCACAGTGGGATTTTCATGCAGTGATTGCCTATCCAGCACGCGAAGCGTTCTGGGATAGCGCAAGCAAGCTATATCCATTATTAATTATGGGTGGACTGTTTGGCGTTATCTTAATCGTTCTCGCTTTACAAAAACTACGGCAACTTGTGATTATGCCGCTGGGTGGCGATCCACAAACTGCCAGCACGTTGGTAAGCCGCATTGAGCAAGGCGATTTTGAGGAAGATGGCACTAGCGCCGAACCTGATACGCTGATTGGCAATATGCTTAAAATGCGCCAACGCCTACGTGAAATGTTGAACGAGCTAAAGGAGAATGCTGAGCGCCTCAGCGTTTCATCTAGTGTATTTGCACACGCACATGATGGTATTTTTATTACCGATGCTAATGCAAAGGTTACTGAGGTCAATCCTGCTTTTACCACACTGACAGGCTATAGCAGAGAAGAAGCGCTAGGGAAGAACCCGCACGAATTAGGCTTTGTGCATTTAAGAAAATCCTTTTTTTCGAAGCTATTCAGCAACACATCAAACAAAAAAGAGTGGCAAGGCGAGGCATGGAGTAAAAAGAAAAACGGCAGTCAATACATAGCTACCTTAGATGTTTTCCCTGTCTACGATAACGCTCAACAGTTTCAGCATTACGTCGGCCTATTTTCAGATATTACCTTACAAAAAGAGCACCAGAAGTCGCTGGAGCATATGGCTTACCATGACCCACTGACACAATTGCCCAATCGCGCTTTATTTTCAGATCGCCTACAGCAAGCGGTAGCACGTGCGGCGCGAACTAAGGAGTGCGTCGTCATTTGTTATTTTGATTTAGATAACTTCAAGCCAATTAACGACAACCTTGGACACGGAACGGGTGATCAATTGCTCATTATGCTGGCTGAACGTTTGCGTGAAAACCTGCGCGAAACGGATACCATTGCGCGTTTAGGTGGTGATGAATTTGCCTTGTTATTATGCGGTTTACAAACATTAGATGAATACAAACTGACTTTAGATCGCCTGCTTGCTGAAATTGAAACGCCAGTTATTATTAATAATGAAACGCTTAAAATCTCTGCCAGCATTGGCTACACTTTTTATCCATACGACAACAACACACCCGACATTCTATTGCGCCATGCCGACCAAGCCATGTATCAAGCTAAAGCAAATGGGGGCGGGCACCATCATTTATTTCAGCTTCAAGCTTCACTCTTTAGCTAAGTATGGCAAATGCTTACTACAAACTTCCTAACGGTTATGTGCTGGCGCTTGATCCTGAAACTACTTTTCCTGCATTATCAGACGCACTGACAGAACCAAACGGCTTAATCGCTATTGGTGGTGATTTAAGTGCAGCACGTTTATTAAGTGCTTACAGGCAAGGTATATTCCCTTGGTTTAATCCCGGCGAGCCTGTTATGTGGTGGAGCCCAGACCCGCGCATGGTGTTATACCCGGATGAATTAAAAATAAGCAGGTCTTTAGCCAAAACCCTTAAAAATAGCGCCTATGAAACCCGCGTCAATACTGCCTTTCAGGCTGTGATAACCGCCTGCAGCGATACGCCTAGAAATGATCAACCCGGCACTTGGATCACCAGCGAGATGATTAGCGCTTATTGTGACTTGCATATACAAGGCTTTGCCGTATGTGCCGAAACCTGGCTCAACGGTGAGTTAGTGGGCGGTTGCTATGGTGTAAAAATTGGCCGCATGTTTTATGGTGAAAGTATGTTTCACACCCGACCAAATGCCTCAAAAGTTGCATTTGTATATTTGGTTGAGTGGCTTAAAGAGCAACAAGTTGGCATGATAGATTGTCAAATGAAAACGCCGCTGCTAAGTAGCTTTGGCGGGCGCGAAATCAATCGGGATGACTTTATACAAACGCTAACAAAATTGGTAAACTCTTAACATGTGTTAGGCCAACTTAATATGACTTTACCCAGCGAATTACCCCTTCACAAACTGCAATTTTACGTGACTACGCCGTATCAATGTGGTTATTTACCAGGAAAACTGGCGCAAAGCTTAATTGCCACGCCGCATCACCTAGTCGACAACAACATCTACAGCAGCCTGATTCAACAAGGGTTTCGGCGTAGCGGTAAATTCGTTTACCGTCCACATTGTGAACAATGCAACGCCTGCATACCAACCCGTGTCGTGTTGGCCAAATTTATACCTTCCCGTAGCCAAAAAAGGGCTTTCAAGCAGCACCATGAGCTAACTGCGCGCATTCTGCCACTGGCTTATCACCAAGGCCACTTTGAGTTATATACCAGCTATCAGGCTGCGCGCCACACCGAAGCAGAAAACTTTAGCGTAGAAAAAGACGATGCAGAACAATATCGGCAATTTTTGTGCATGAGCAATGTAGAAAGCCTGATCGTGGAGTTCCGCGATGTTGAAAACCAACTCAAAATCGTCAGCATGGTGGATATTGTGCGAGATGGGGTTTCTGCGGTGTACACGTTTTACGATACGTCTGACAGTAAATCCAGTTACGGTACTTATTCAATTATGTGGCAAATTGAGTGGGCGAAAAGCTTGAATCTGCCATACTTATACTTAGGCTATTGGATAGCCGCCAGCGAAAAAATGGCCTACAAGCAAGCATTTAAGCCGCAAGAATTATTAATCGATGGCGAATGGCTTAAATCTGGCAGCGCTAAATAAGTGTGTAAATTCAATTTTGACTTTGTTAAATGCGCTGCGATATTTGGTTTTTAACAACTCCTGCGCATACTCCTCGTTACCCATTCGATGTTGCCCCAAGGCGACGCCTGCGCATCCATGAAACTCCGCATACGCTTTACACACCGCATCGTACTCCGATAAATGCCCAAAAACCGCTTTTGCTTCACCATGAAGCCACTTTCCCAAAAAACCATGATTATCTTGATACACTTTCGCTAACTCAAAATCTGCATCGTTTGCGCCATGCATAACCTCTATAAATCTTTCATGCCATGCCATATGTGCGCTCAATATTTGCTTAAGATCCAGTCCACATGGGGCTTCATCTGTTAGTGCTGTTTTAGCACTTGTATCAAGATATTCTTTCTCTTCTAACCAGGCTAATAGTTCCATTTCAGTTACCTACCTTTCCATTTCTGTTTCCTTCCTTTTTGTTAATATTTTTATATGCATATAGCAGCATAAACCTTGCCAACCTTCTAAATTAAATCTATGTGATTGATTTTGTTTAATAAATTTTTTATTAAAATTAATTAAAGAGGCCCTATATGATGTAAATCCAGCATAAATGCTACAATACGGCCTTAATTTTTTACCACTACCTTTTGCAAAAAATATAGATTTTGAAAAAACTCGTTATCTTTGGTGTGGGCCTCATTGGCGGCTCGGTTGCACTTGCCTTAAAAAAGGCAGGCTATGTGGCGCATATCGTCGGCGTTGGACGCACAGAAAAAAGCTTGCAAACTGCTCTGGATTTAGGCGCGATTGATTCGGCAGAAACCAATATCGGTAATGCGCTAGGCGCTGCTGATTTAGTATTAATTGCAGTGCCTGTGGCGCAAACAAAAACCATATTACAAAGCATTCAGCCACATTTAAAGGCAAATACGGTAATCACCGATGCGGGCAGTACTAAGGGCGATGTGTTAGCTGTGGCGCGTGAGGTTTTAGGTGCACAATTTAGTCAGTTTGTGGGTGGGCACCCGATTGCAGGTGCGGAAAAGTCTGGCGTTACTGCTGCATCAGCAGATTTATTTGTTGGTAAAAACGTCGTACTTACACCAGCACCTGAAACCAATATCCATGCGGTTCGCAGGGCAACTGAATTATGGGTTGCATGCGGTGCAAATGTCAGTGAAATGCCTGCCGAAACGCACGATAATATCTTCGCCGCGGTAAGCCACTTACCGCATTTATTGGCATTTGCCTTGGTAGATGATATTGCCTCGCGCCCTAACGCGGAACAATTGTTCAGCTTTGCAGCCAGTGGCTTTAGGGACTTTACGCGCATTGCCGGTAGCCATCCCGAAATGTGGCGCGACATCAGTCTTGCCAATAAAACAGCTTTATTAAGCGAAATTGCGGCTTTTGAAAATGAGCTAAGCCAGTTAAAACAGTTGCTTAAAAGTGAAGACGCTGAGGGCTTGCAAGCGGTTTTTGAGCGTGCCAGTGTTGCGCGGAACAATTGGGCGAAAGAAAGAGAAAAACAGTAACTTATGGAACAAAAGCATTTACCCGCAGCAACCCACGCGGAAGGCTCCATCACCTTACCTGGCAGCAAGAGCATCTCAAACCGTACTTTGCTACTGGCTGCATTAGCTAGCGGCACTACTGAAATTCGTGACTTATTAGTTTCTGATGACACATCGCGCATGTTAGAAGCACTGGAACAATTAGGTGTTAAGTTAGAAAAGTTAAATGAAACTGATTGGCGCGTTCATGGCTGTGGTGGTAACTTTCCCAATAAAGGCAGCCTTGATAACCCAGTGGATTTATTTTTAGGTAATGCGGGCACAGCGTTTCGACCACTTACTGCAGCGCTAGCTTTATCTGGCGGCTACTATCACTTACACGGGGTAGCGCGCATGCACGAGCGTCCCATTGGCGACTTGGTCGATGCGCTTAAACAAGTTTATGCCAAAATTGATTACCTAAAAGAATTCAACTACCCACCACTCAATATCTCTCCAGCAGACATCAAAATTGGTCGCCCAATACAGATTAGCGGAGACGTTTCTAGTCAGTTTTTAACAGCCCTACTCATGGCTTTGCCACTCACCAAGCAAGAAGCCATT
>JAKFDL010000066.1:0-6121 GCA_036676175.1 Methylotenera sp.
CGGCCGATTATAGCGAATTAACCGTTAAGATGGCCTAGTTAAAACCATGAAACTAAAGCACGTCCAGTGGAACTCACATAAACCGTTAGCTCGTTTTGTTAAGGCGGCTAGTTTTTCTTTGGCTCTTACGGTCGTATTTATATTTATGCTTTTCTTCTTAATTTTAAATACAATAGGGTCATGAAAAATTGTCACCTAACCCATCATTCAAGCGGGACGCCGAACGGCGCCCCTTAATTCAAACGTTAAGCTACTAGAATGAGCGAGTCTCTGTCTTTCCAGCTACTAGCCGACGCAGTGCTTATTCTGCATGTTGCTCTTGTGCTCTTCGTAGTGAGTGGCCTGATTCTGGTGATTATCGGCAATTTTCTCAAGTGGCGCTGGGTAAACTTGCTATGGTTCAGGCTTGTGCATTTAGCAACCATCGCATTTGTAGCTGCTGAAGCATGGCTTGGCCATGTGTGTCCACTTACTACGCTAGAAATGTGGCTAAGATTAAAAGCGAAGGCTGTCACATACGAGGGTAGTTTCATTGAGCATTGGCTGCAAGCGCTGCTATTCTGGCAAGCGCCGCCTTGGGTCTTCACAGCTATCTACACGGCCTTTGCCTTAGCAGTTGCCGCCGCGTGGTGGTACTTTCCACCAAAATCAAGGCAAGATGAGTGAGCTAAAGATGCTAACCCATCATTCAAATGGTTGCACTAAAATGCATCTCTAATGTCAAAATGGAGATAAAAACTTCCCAACAAGCTAATACAGACTTTAATATAGGCCGATATAGCACTTTTATTAAGGTGGTTTCATGACAGACTTCACAGAGCTTAAAAAGAAGCAACGCGCAACTTGGGCATTAGGCGAATATGACCGCATTGCGGACGGACTTACGATTTCGACGGACCAGACCTTGCGCGTCGCCAGAATTCGCCCCGGCGAGCGTGTGCTTGACCTTGCAACCGGCACGGGCATTACCGCTATCGCCGCACGGGAGCGCGGCGCGGTAGTAACCGGCGTGGATCTTACGCCAGAGTTGCTTGCCGTTGCGCGAAGCAAGGCTAACGAAACGGGTTTCACAGATATTGATTTCCGCGAGGGCGACGCCGAAGCACTACCTTTTGCAGATGCTGCTTTTGATGTGGTAGTCTCGACCTGTGGCCATATGTTCGCACCCGATCAGGAGAAAGTTGCAACTGAATTGGCCCGTGTCACCAAACCAGGTGGTCGTGTCATATTCCTTGCCTGGACACCCGAAGGCGGTCTAGGTGGCTGGTTCCGCATTACCAATAAGTATGTCCCACCGCCAGCCGGTCTTGCCAGTCCGTTCAATTGGGGCGACCCTGTCAAGGTGCGCCAACTCCTCGGCAACGCTTTCCGCGATTACTCTTTTACAAATGGTGATTGCCCACAATTCGGCGTTTCCTCCGCAGATATCTGGGAACTGTTCTCGACGCGTTATGGGCCGACCGTTCGGGCTGTTGCAAGTCTTCAGGGCGACACACTGGCTGCATTTCGCAATGAGCTGCTTTCTTACCTAGAAGGTTACCGTGCTGCGGACGGCAAGGTACGCTGGGGCCGCGAATATCTCATTACGCATGCGGTTCGCGTGTGAAGGGTTAATCACTAATGTGAATGGCTTTAAACTCTGGCGGCACCGGGGGATAAGCTAAATTTAAGCTTATAAGTGCATTTAGCAGCAGCCTGGAAATCAACAAATTGCGATTGGTTTTTGAATCGGCCGGCACCACATACCAAGGCGCATTTTCGGTGCTGGTGGCGCGCATGGCATTTTCGTAAGCCTCCATGTATTTGCTCCATAAATCGCGCTCTTTTAAATCATTCGGGTTAAATTTCCAGGTTTTAGTCGGGTCATCCAGCCGCTCTTGCATGCGCAATTTTTGCTCGGCTTTTGAGATGTGCAAATAGCATTTAACGATAACCGTGCCCGTTTCAGTCAGCATGCTCTCAAACTCGTTAATTTGCGCATAGCGACGCTTACACTCGGCTTCGTCTATCCAGTTGTGCACTTTTACAATCAGCACATCCTCGTAATGACTGCGGTTAAAAATCACAATCTCCCCTTTTTGGGGCACCTGTTGATGCACGCGCCACAGGTAATCGTGCGCTAATTCTTCTGGTGTAGGGCCTTTAAAATTAGCCAGGCGAACTCCCAGCGGATCACACTCGCTAAACACATGCCTGATGGTGCCGTCTTTACCGCTGGCATCCATACCCTGCAGCACTAGCAAAATCTTGTGCTTACCCTGTGCATAAAGAATATCCTGTAAGGCGTTAATCTCAGCTGCCAGCTTTTCCAGTGCCAGCTCATCTTTGGCTTTATCGCCAGTGCGCTCAGATTTATCGTCAGGCTTGATGCTTTTTAATGTAAATTTACTATTAAGCTTGACACGATATTGCTGTAGATTTGGCATAACGAAATCCTTTAAATTAATAGCATTAATTTAACACAAGCATGTTGATTAAATAGTGGTTATATTTTCACACCCATCAACGTATAAAAATAAAACACTTCACAGTAGAAATGGAATCATATGAAAATCTTTAAAATAATGTACCAAATTATCCTCATGTTAGCCTGTATTTCTCAGGCCCACGCGCTTGAGGAATCTGCATCGATTAAAGCCTCTACGATATTAAAAACAGAAACAAGCTGGGATGGAAAGCCGATTGAATATCCAACTGGAAAAGCTGAAATTACCGGCATGCTTGTAGAAATTGCACCAGGTAGTGAAACCGGTTGGCACCTGCATCCAGTTCCATCTTTCGGAATGATATTGGAAGGCGAGCTGGAAGTTCAGCTAAAAACTGGCGAGGTAAAGCATTTGAAGTCGGGCGAAGCGCTGGCAGAGGTGGTCAATACGCTTCACAATGGCCGCAATGTAGGTTCTATACCGGTAAAGTTGATTGTTTTTTATGCTGGCGCGGTAGGTCAGAAGCTTTCGACGAAAGAAGTCACACCCTAATACTTTTAGATAAACTATCGCAAAAGTTTTGGTTTAGTTTTACACTACTGGCATGAAGACATCCACCATTATTTCTGCTGTACATGCCGTGGAAGCTGGGATTATTGCACATGAGGTTGATATTGAATCACTCGATCGTGCTATTGGCGACGGCGACCATTACATTAATATAAAACGTGCAACTGAGGTGCTGGCGGGCATGGGCCCCGAGCTGGCGCCACTGAAACCGCAAGTAGCTTTGCAAAAAATCGGTACAACGCTACTCAGCACCATGGGCGGCGCTTCTGGAGTATTGTTTGCCAGCTTGTTTATAGGCATGGCCAAGTTTTTTCAGCTGAACAACGACAAAGCTAACGAACTTAACAGTAACTTAGAACACGCCGCGGCATTCGCTTATGGTGTGCAGAGTTTGATGATGCGCGGTAAATCCAATGTGGGCGAAAAAACCATGTTGGATGTGCTGGTGCCCGCCTCGACCACCTTTACACACGCAGCCGCACTAGGCAAACCTATTGCCGAGATATGCAGGGAAGTAAAAGATGCTGCTGATAAAGGGCTGGAATACACACGCAATCTGGTGGCCAGCAAAGGTCGCGCAGCCGGCTTGGGTGAGCGCGCCATTGGCCACTTAGACCCAGGCGCAAAAAGCTGCCAGGTGATGATACATGCAATATGCGACCTGATTTCGAAACCAAAAAAATAACTGCTCAGTAACCCTTATGGATATTGGCTCACAGAGCATGTTAATTTAGTTTTTTTACCTGAATTTTTAAAGGGGAGTCATTTCTCGACACAAAAAGTCGACATTTACCTATATGTAAATGAAAATTTTTAACAAAGTAATGACGAGCATGAGCAAGAGAATGAAAAAATTTATCAATAAAGTAGACGACATCCTCACCGAAAGTCTTTCAGGCTTTTCGTTAGCACATCGAGATTTAGTTAACCTCAATTTAAGCCCAAATTTCTTAAGCCGAAAAAAAATGGCGCAAAATAAAGTTGCTATTATCTCTGGCGGTGGCTCAGGGCATGAGCCTTTACACGCAGGTTACATTGGCTTTGGCATGCTGGATGCTGCCTGCCCTGGCCATGTATTTAGTAGTCCCACGCCTGACCAAATGCTGGCAGCGGCGGAAGCAGTACATGCTGGTAAGGGTGTGTTATTTATTGTAAAAAATTACGCGGGCGACGTGATGAATTTTGAAATGACCAGCGAAATGTTAGCTTTTGAAAATGCGACCGTTTTAACCTCGGATGATTGCGCCGTCATTAATAGCACCTACACCACTGGCCGCCGTGGCGTTGCAGGCACAGTCATTGTAGAAAAATGTGTAGGCAGTTTGGCAGAAACCGGCGCCAGCTTACAAGCATGCAAAACGCTGGGTGATAAAGTGAATACGCGTACAGCTAGCATTGGTGTAGCGCTCAGCAGTTGTACAGTACCAGCGGCAGGTCGCCCTACCTTTGATATCAGTGACACTGAAATTGAAATGGGCGTAGGTATTCATGGGGAGCCTGGCCGCAAACGTGAAGCCATGCGCGAAGCAGACGCCCTGGTAACGGACATGGTAAATGCCATTTTGGCTGACTTTAAAGCAAGACATATAGAAACAAATGGTGAAGTTTTATTGTTGGTGAATGGCTTTGGCGCCACGCCGCTGATGGAGCTTTACCTAATCTATAATAGCGCCGCCAAATTACTAGGGGATGCAGGCTTTAATATTAGCCGTAGCTTGGTAGGCAACTACACAACCGCCATTGATATGGCAGGTGCGTCTATTACGGTTTGCCTGCTTGACGATGAAATTAAGCAGCATTGGGATAGCCCTGTGCACACGGCGGCCTTGCGCTGGGGTTGCTAAATTCATAAGCAAGCTTATTGCTTGCACGTGCTATTCTGTCGGCTTTCAAAACTAAAGCCATGTCATGACTGCCTCTAACACCATCGAAACATTCATCCCCAGTAAAGACGCCTCTCTCGAATCTTCCATCGCCACACTGCAAGCCAAACTATTAGCGCTGAATATTCATATTGAAGAAAAATCTTGGCTAAACGAAATTGAAGGTATTTGGTCGGTGCATGTCATTGATAAAGATTGCACTCGTCTCTTTACTAACGGCAAAGGCGCATCGCAACTGGCCGCTAGGGCAAGCGCACTCGGTGAATATTTTGAGCGCTTAAGTACCAATTACTTTTGGACACACTTTTACTTAGGCGAAAAAATCGCCAACAAAGCCTTCGTGCATTATCCAAATGAGCAATGGATTCCCCTCAAAAACGACAAATGGCCAAAAGAATTACTCACACCTGAACTGCAAGAATTTTATAACCCAGAAGGCACCTGCCCTGCCAACAATTTGATTGATTTAAATTCTGGCAACAAAGCGCGTGGCATTTGTGCAATCCCTTATACGCGTTTACGCGATGGTAAAAGCGTATTGTTTCCAGTCAACTTAATCGGTAATCTTTATGTCAGCAACGGCATGAGTGCTGGCAACACTATGATGGAAGCGCGCACGCAGGCATTGGCAGAAATTTTTGAGCGCGATATTAAGTACAAAATCATTCGCGAAGGCATTTGCCTGCCAGATGTGCCTGAAAGCGTCTTAAATCGTTACCCACGTATTGCGGCGGGCATTAAAGGGTTGCGCGATGCAGGTTACGGTATTTTAGTAAAAGATGCTTCGCTTGGCGGCCAATATCCGGTGATGAATGTCACCCTATTACACCCTGAAGATCAAGGTTGTTTTGCAAGCTTTGGTGCCCATCCGCGTTTTGAAGTTGCTTTAGAACGCGCATTGACAGAGCTATTACAAGGCCGCGCCATGGATAGTCTGAAGGGCTTTGTAGCACCAGGCTTTGATATGGAAGAAATCGCTGATTCACAGAACCTGGAAATTCATTTTGTGGATTCCAGTGGCGTGATTAGCTGGGACTTTTTACGCAGCACACCAGATTACGAATTTGTAGACTGGAATTTCGGCAAGACGACAGAAGAAGATTACAACTGGTGCGTCAATACCATCCATAACAGCGGCCACGATATGTACATCGCAGATTTCACCCATTTAGGCGTATACGCCTGCCGCATTTTTGTGCCTGGTATGAGTGAAATTTACCCAGTAGAAGAATTGCAATGGGA
>JAKFDL010000067.1:0-1537 GCA_036676175.1 Methylotenera sp.
AAAGAACTAGAGTCCACTCTTCTTATTACGAAGTGGTCTCCTACCGAAACAGAGTTAAAACTAATTGCTAGTCGTTTAAATGGATTGCAAGGAAAACCTACCAAAAGTGATGTTGAAGAAGTTGTTTTAGGTGTCGTCGGCTCCTATGAGGCGATGTCTCTTGAAGGGGTAGATAATTCTGATCTAACAACGCTGCTGTTACTGGCAACTAAATCGGATTAAATCAATGACTAATGAGCAGTCAACCGTTGAGGCTGAGCGGAAAATTGATGTCCTAAAAAAAGAATACACATCGTACTTAACCCCCATCGTAGTTCGCATTCACCAAAGTGTTGGCGAGCCAACACTTGAAGAGCTACTGAAGTGCCAGCAGTTAGGAACGGATTATTTTAATTACATAGAAAACTTTGTAGGTGACAGTGGGTTACTGGGGGCTCACGCAAACGGAAAGTGGATTACAGGTTTTGCTGAAACTTGCCATAGCGTTCTCAATGCGTATGTAGTTCATATGAATTTTCTTAGAAGTTACTCGTCAACTCTGAAAGGCGCGCTTTGTGCTCCTGATCCAAACGCATATGCAAACATGCAAAGAATGATAAAAGAGTACCTTCCAAAGAAAAATTGGCAGCAATTAAGAGATAGTTTTATAAAAAATTTGCTGCCTATTTCTGGCTTTGAGTTCAAAGGAGCAAATGACGTGAGCAAAACCCCAAAATGGCAGTTGGTGACAGGACTTATAATTGGGGTGTTTTTTGCCCTTATTGTTCTGGGCCTGGTGGTTTTTATCCCAAGCCCAACGCCTACTCAATTTTTTGTTTTCCGAGGCAGCTTTGCGATTGCTTTAGCCGCAGTTGCTGCAATAATTCCCGGGCTATTAAATGTCGAGTCTCGCTTTCAGCAAGTTTCAGTAAAAGCCACCGGAGCAATAGCTGTATTTGTACTTGTTTGGCTATTAAATCCTCCCGCCCTAGTGGGCAGTTAACAAAACTGCACTTGTCAGCTATTTCTTTACATAAATAACGGTATCAATATTTTAATAAGTCTCGTCAGAACAACTGAAACCGTGCGAGCCTCTAACTAGCGGTTCAAGCCGTTCGCTTCGCTCACTGGGACCGCGTTCCGCGGCCCCTTAACCTAAACGTTAGGCGGTAAAGCAAAGAAGGTGCGCGCATGGAAGTTACGCAATCCAATAACAAACTCTGCATTCATTCTGGTGCTTCGCGGAGCGGGAAAGAATCCAACACGCACCATTTGCTTGGCTCTCGCCACAATACCGCGTGCACCCGTTTCGGCCTGACATACCGCACGCGTCAGCCTCGGGCGCATTATTTTTTCGGTTTATGTGCAAATCTCCGAGTGCCCTTCCTTCAATCTGAAAATCAGCACGCGTATGCTCCAAGCCACAAACCCAGCGACTTTGAGTTATCACGTTTTACGCCTGGCTTGAATCCGTGGCGTGGCCTAACAAACGGTTCAAGGCCGTTCGCTTCGCTCACTCGGGACTGCGTTCCGCAGCCCCTTAACCTAAACGTTAGGC
>JAKFDL010000068.1:0-4225 GCA_036676175.1 Methylotenera sp.
ATCCACGCCCTGCAAGGCCTGGCCAGCCACAGCCTGCAACTGCAACGCGACACCCTCGACCTCGCCGACCAGGTCAGCAGCCAGGCCAGCCGACAGCGCGCGCTGATCGAGCATATGCACGGGGACTGATGCCAAGGCGGTGGACAGATTCCGGGGGCAGGCGCCAGCCTGCCGGCCGGCCGGTCAGCGCCTGGGAACATAGCCAGCGCCATCGCGAGAGCGTCTCCAGGCGTTCGCGGCGAGGCGTGCAGCGTTCGGCTCGGCCGCGGCTCCAGCCAGACCTTGCCCTTCCCCGGCGCAGTTATTCACAACCACAGGATGGTTGCGCCTGCGCACCCATCAGCTGGCACACCGGCTACGCACAGGGGGCCAGGCGAAAGGCGACTTGCCGTTTAGCCGCCGAGTGCTTAAGGTCGAGCTACCTTTGCTGGCCCGGTGCCAGCCTCCGCGTCTGCCGTTACCAAAAGGATGTTTGGTATGCGTTGCCCATCACCCGAATGGCCCAGGCTTGCCATAGCAGCACCCCGGCATAACGCCCCGCTTGGTCATTGCGCACTGCGCTCGACGCACGCCAGCGGCAAGCTGACCAGGCAGCACTTATCCACGCCGAATCGGCTGCGGGAAAACCCGCGACCACGCGAATACGCGCGCTTCGCCGCCTTTGCAGGCAAAATCTTGATCAGCAAAGCTTTTATGATAAACGTCGTTGGCGTGCGGGCGGACTTATCTAGAACTCTGCATTATTCAATAACGCAGAATTCCGTCTAATCACTGTTAGACATCAACAGCGACAAGCCTTAAAAACTCAGGAAAAATATAATGAAGAATACGTTTAGTTGGTATTTCAAGCCTGACGCTGACGAAGTCGATCAAATATGGAAAAATGGAATATTAACGGTTGACGCCAATGTATTATTGGACCTGTACCGTTATCACGAAAGCACAAGAAGCAGCTTACTTGAAAGCATGCACAATCATGAGGGGGAGTTGTGGCTGTCTAGGCAAGCGGCAGAGGAATTTTTCCGTAACAGACATAAAGTTATTGTTTCGTCTCATAAAACCTTCAAGGACGCCAAAGATGAAATTGAAAAGCTGCGCGGCTCTATTGAGTCCACGGTTAGTCAACTCAAAGGAAATCGAATAATACCCGCAAATGTCGCAGATCAAATGCTGGAAGAAATATCACCCAGTATAGATAAAGCTCAAGAAAGAGTGGATGAAGCAAAGAAGAATCATCCGAATTTTCTTAGTGATGACGGTGTTCTTGAAAAAGTCGCATCACTTTTTGAGGGGGCTATTGGAAATCCATTTCCTGAAGATCAACTGGCTATAATCACAACTGAAGCGGAGGAAAGAAAAAGTAAAAAAATCCCTCCCGGCTACCTAGATGATGACAAGGATGGGGACAGACCCTATGGCGATTATTTCCTCTGGCGGCAAATCCTTGACTATTCAAAGGAAAAATCAAAACCAATTTTATTTGTCACATCTGAACGTAAAGATGATTGGTGGGAAAAGTTGTCAGGAAAAACTACCGGACCTAGAATTGAACTACTTCGGGAAGCCACGGAATATACCGGTCAACGTATACTAATTTATCAAACAGACAGATTCTTAGAGTTTTCATCACAGCGCAAAGGCCAAGATGTCGACACGGATGCCGTTGAGGAAATCAGAGCCGTAGATAACTTAAGAACCGAAAAAGAGCATGCTGTAGAAATTGTGTCACAGGGCATTAAACTAAGCTCAGATAATTATAATTCTGGCGAGCTTGTTGTACGACTCAGGCGACCAGTTAGGAACTTTACAGGAAGTGGCCATTTCAACCCGATCATGGATGGCTCACCCAATGTCAGTGTAGATTTGATCTCGGCGCCAAGCGAACTTCCCTCTTGCAGTGTTGGAGCCGGAACAGGGACTAACTATGATTTTAATATTCACGTTAGGTCTGATAATAAAAATGAGCTACTCCCAGTTGGAGAGTACATTTTTGAGTATACCGCCCAACTGGCGCACGAAGAGGCCCCTGAATAAAAGCTAATTTTATTAAAATAACCAGTAAGGCAGCAGAAGTTGCCGTCTAACTAGTGGTTCAAATCGTTCGCTTCGCTCACTGGGACGGGCTAAAATCCGCCCCTTAACTTAACGTTAGGTGCCATTCAGAAAATGCAAGCACACCAAAGGGGATAATTAGTGGAATACACATTCATTGAATGGATAAAAACCTCAATACCCGGAATCATTCTATTGGGCGCAATCGGCAGTATACTGGCCGCTGCGCTTCTCAAGCTGCTCGCATTGGTTGTAGCTCGCTGGCTTCTGCCTGCGAAGTCTTCTTTGACAAAATACGTCTACGGCTTTCGGAATGGTCCACAGCTAGTAATTGAGCACCTCAAAGCATCACAAGACCCTCGCGAACTACTCGTCACAGTCGCACTGATACTTGCCGCCCAAATTTTAGTAGGTGGAGGTATAGCAACAGGTACAGTGCTCACTGCTCTTGGTTCAATCTCTCATTCTCAGAATGCCGAAGCCAGCCAGCATTTAATATTCTCAGGTTCCTTCCTGTCCTTTATCTCGCTACTCTTTTTTGCCAAGCTTACTCGGCATTTATTGGCCATTTATATGATTCACATGAGCGCAGTTGAGAAGGCTGTAGCTGACATCATTTCAAAGCAAATCGGGCATCAAGAAAGTATGGACGGCACCTAATCATACGCTCAAATCGCTAACTTCGCTCGCTGGGACGGCTAAAGCCCGCCCCTTAACCAAACGTTATAAACACAAGGAAGTAAGGTGAGCCATATAATCAACAACCCCAGTTCTAATATGCTTAGCAATGGCCTTGATGAACAACAGATTTTAGAAGCTGTAAGAGTATCAGGCTATCCTCTACAGACTGTGGTTTATGAAAAGCTTTCAAATAGGTTTAATATACAAGAGGAATGGAGCTTTATTGATTCTGATTCAAAAGAAGAAAGAACAATAGATTTATTAGCCCAATTAGATCTTTACGAACACAAAACCCTCCAACCTAGAATACGCCCGCGCCTAAACTTGATTATTGAATGTAAGCAGTCCGATCTACCGTATGTATTCTTTATAGCAAAAGACAAACAGGCGACTCCAAAATTTCCTTTGCTAGCAGGCTTAGCCAACAAAAATATTTCTATAATTACTGATGATGATCCATCGAGCTGGAGTTTCTCAGCGCTACAACTATTTGAGTTATATGATCATGACTTTTTGAAAACAACCCCTGTTTTCGCCAATACATTTAGTAAGGGTGCTCGTAAAGGTAAGAAAATTGAACTATCTGGTAGTCAACCATATCAAAGCCTAGTTCACCCTTTACTTAAAGCTACCTCTTACTTTGAAGAATGTGAAAAGCCTCCAACAACAGCACATTATTTTGACTGCCATATAACAGTTCCCATTGCTGTAATAGATGGTCCAATGGTTGGCGTCACCTGCAATAGTTCTGAAAATGAAATCAATATGATCCCTTGGGTCAGAATTCCAAGACACCAAACAATAGATAAAGATAAGAACTATCACTTATCAAACATTAGTGCCATTGATGTCGTTCATAAAGATTTTTTAGATGAATACATCAACAATAACTTACTGCCATTTGCAAACGATTTTGCTAAGTTAGCTTTAAAACACGATGATGTCCTGGCCGATAGCAAAGGTTTTATTTCTGGAATGGGCAGGGATGGGTGGCAAGGGTTTGAAAGCAGACTTGTTCCTCGTTCAGTAAAACAAATTCCAATACGCACTAATTCAGTACTCAAAAATATAGTAAACAAACTTAAAGGCTAGTTAGTGTGTGTTTATAACAAGACAGTCAACTGCCGCCTGCAAGCTGGCTCGGAACTCCAAACTGCTGCGCAGTTTTCAGTCCCCTATTGTCCCTTCAGTTTTCGTAGCTGCCAGATTTCTGGCGTATTTATTTGGTTGACAGGGAGCGGCCATAGATGCGCGATATATTTATCGTAACTTGGCATGAGGTGGCATTGGGAAAGGTACGACTATTGCAAAATGGCGGTGACCAAAGGGGGCAGGTCCTGCCTGCTATTATTCGATTTTGTAGACTCGCTATATTGGTGGTTGGTTTTGCCTTCTGCGGACTTTCCTATGCTGAGCAAATAAAACAGCCAGGCGAGAGAGTATCCGTGAATAAGGAAAATCTGATCTCTGTCACTTTAGGAGATACGATCTT
>JAKFDL010000069.1:0-44455 GCA_036676175.1 Methylotenera sp.
GGAGCTGATGGGCGACCTGGAGAAGTTCTGGCACAACGAGCAGGTTCTGGTGCCGGACGGCTTGGTGTTGGGATTGTTTGTTCAGTTTTAGGCGCTTCTGTTACAGTTTTCGCAACAGCAGGGCTGGAAGCCGCTTGGGTATTGGCTGCTGGCGATGCTGTTGTGGAAGATGTAGCGGCCTCGGCAGCTTCTAGTGTTAAAATTAAATGGCCTTGGGCGATTTTATCGCCTACTTTGGTTTTAACTTCTTTCACCGTGCCGCCAAAAGGCGCAGGAATATCCATCGAGGCTTTGTCGGATTCAACTGTTAGCAACGAATCATCTTTAGCAATGACGTCGCCAGCTTTGACCAAGATTTCGATGACATCCACTGACTCGAAATTGCCAATATCCGGCACTAAAACTTCTTGTAAACTCATGTTGTTAAACCTTATTAAACCGTGACAGGGTTAGGCTTATTGCCATTTAACTTGTACTTTTTAACTGCTTCAGCCACTTTAGCGGCGGGTAGTTTGCCTTCATCAGATAGCGCTTTTAATGCAGCAACCGTGATATAGCGTGAATCTACTTCAAAGAAGTCACGCAGCGCTTCGCGACTATCAGAGCGGCCATAGCCATCTGTACCCAACGCCACAAATTTATTCGGCACAAAGCGTGCGATTTGCTCGGCAAAGCTTTTCATGTAGTCGGTTGAGGCAATCACTGGGCCGGCTGCATCTTTTAAGCATTGTGCAACATAGCTCATTCTTTGTGGTTTTTCTGGGTTCAGCATATTCCAGCGCTCGCAATCTAGACCTTCACGACGCAACTCTGTAAAGCTGGTTGCGCTCCACACATCGGCTGATACACCCCAGTCTTTTTCTAGCAATTCGACTGCCGCAATCACTTCACGCAAAATTACGCCACTGCCCATCAGTTGCACTTTTTCGCCTTTAGCTTGAGATTTACTAAAGTTGTACATACCTTTAAGGATGCCAGCCTCGGCACCTTTTGGCATCCCTGGGTGGGTGTAGTTCTCATTCATCAAGGTGATGTAGTAATACACATCTTCTTGGTTTTGCACCATGCGACGCAATCCTTCTTGAATAATGACGGCTAGCTCATATGAAAACGTTGGGTCGTAAGAAACGCAATTCGGAATGGTTGCAGACATCAAGTGGCTATGACCATCTTCGTGCTGCAAGCCTTCACCATTTAAAGTGGTCCTGCCGGCAGTTGCCCCCAGCAAGAAGCCACGGGCACGGCTATCTCCAGCTGCCCATGCAAAGTCACCAATACGCTGGAAACCAAACATTGAGTAATAGATATAGAACGGTATCATTTGCGTGCCCGTGACGCTGTATGAAGTCGCAGCGGCTAACCAGCTTGCGAACGAACCGGCTTCATTGATACCTTCTTCTAAAATCTGGCCAGTTTTTGATTCTTTGTAATACATCACTTGGTCAGAGTCCATTGGCTCGTATAGCTGGCCAACTGAAGAGTAGATACCTAACTGACGGAACATGCCTTCCATGCCGAAGGTACGCGCTTCGTCTGGCACAATTGGTACGATGTATTTGCCGATTTCTTTATCACGTACAAGTGTCGATAAAATACGCACAAATGCCATGGTAGTCGAGATTTCACGCTCACCTGTGGCAGTGAGCATGTTGTCAAAAGCAGCCAAATCTGGCACTTTAAGCTCGTTGCCTTTGCGACGACGCTGTGGCACAAAGCCACCCATGGCAGTACGACGTTCCGCCATATATTTCATTTCCGGGCTGTCATCGGCGGGTTTGTAGAACGATAAGTTTTCAACTTGCTCGTCAGTTAATGGCAAATCAAAACGATCGCGGAATTTTTTCAGCGATTCAATATCCATGCTTTTTTGCTGATGGGTGATATTTTGGCCTTCCCCAGCTTCACCCATGCCGTAGCCTTTTACCGTTTTGGCTAAAATCACCGTCGGCTGGCCTTTGTGATTTACCGCTGCATGATAGGCTGCATAAACTTTGTGCGGATCGTGGCCACCGCGGTTGAGGCGCCAAATGTCTTGGTCAGACATAGCCGCCACCATTTCTTTCAGCTCTGGATATTTGCCAAAGAAGTGTTCGCGCGTGTAAGCGCCACCTTTGGCTTTAAAATTTTGGTATTCGCCATCCACGCATTCTTCCATGCGCTTTTTGAGCAAGCCATCCTTATCCATAGCCAGCAGCGGATCCCAATACGAACCCCACACGACTTTAATGGCATTCCATCCCGCACCGCGGAAGTTGGACTCCAACTCCTGGATGATTTTGCCGTTGCCGCGCACTGGGCCATCCAAGCGCTGTAAGTTACAGTTGATGACAAAGATTAAGTTGTCTAAACCTTCACGTGCGGCCAATGAAATCGCACCTTGCGATTCAGGCTCATCCATTTCGCCGTCGCCACAGAACACCCAAACTTTACGATCACTGGTATCCGCAATGCCACGGTCATGCATGTATTTCAAGAAGCGCGCTTGATAAATACCTGCTAAAGGCCCCAAGCCCATAGACACGGTTGGAAATTGCCAGAAGTCTGGCATCAGCCACGGATGCGGATAACTGGATAATCCCTTTCCGCCTGTTTCTTGACGGAAGTTATCCATTTGTTCTTCAGTAAAGCGGCCTTCCAAGAAAGCGCGCGCGTACACACCTGGTGAAGAGTGTCCCTGAAAATAGATGCAGTCACCACCAAAGTTTTCATTCGGCGCACGGAAGAAATAATTAAAGCCTGTATCATACAAGGTGGCGGCAGACTGAAAGCTGGCAATATGACCTCCTACACCTGGTGATTTTTCATTCGCGCGCAACACCGTCATAATCGCATTCCAGCGGATAAGGGCGCGTACACGACGCTCCATCTCAGGGTCGCCTGGTAAACGCTGTTGCAAATGGGTGGGGATAGTGTTCAGGTAGGCGGTGGTTGCATTGTAAGGCAAGTTGCTACCTGAGCGGCGTGCAGTGTCAATCATCGCCTCTAGCAGAAAATGGGCGCGTTCTGTGCCTTCGTTTTCAATCACAGACAGTAGGGCATCAAGCCACTCCTGCGTTTCTTGTGCGTCTGTTTCGGTTAAGCCAGCTTGCTGATTTATTGCCATGCGTGAGATTTCTCCATCGCGCAATTGCGCGTTGTAACAACAGTGCGTTTGCTGCGCGTATAATTTAATTGGTTATACTTTGGTTTTTTTTAGTGGTTTTTAGGCACCGCAACTAAACGTGAATATGAATGTTCTATTAAGAACTGCTATTAAAGGCAGTAGTGTGGCTTTTTTAGGCATTTTGGTCAAGTTAAAATAGGTTGCTTGCAATACAAAAACCACGGATTTGCTAGCGTTGTCTTAGATTTTATATAAGAGTTAAGGGTTGATAAATGTCGGTAAAATTATTACAAAATACATCATTAGGCAACGAAAAGTCATTATCTTCAGAAAAACACATACTTTTTGTGTTAAGTGAAAAAGAGAAAGACAGTCCTCCTTTTGCAGAGACTCTTAACAACAAACTTAAGCGTAGCAAAAGTGAGTATAAAGACTTAAATAAAACTCCGGTGAGTTGCGAATTGCCTAATGGCGGATTGGCGAGCTTCGTGATTTTGGGTGAAAAGCTTAGTGTCTTCCAAAAACATACCTTGTTGCGTAAAGCTGCTAAGCCCTTACTGGATGAAAAGCCTGAAGCTTTAGCAATTTGCGTATTTGGTACAGATGCTGAACGCGAAGCCAATGCTTGTGCTGCTTATTATGTAGTGACGGTGAACGGGGCTGAACTTCCCAATCGAAAAGGGACTAAAACCAAGCAAGACAATAAGGCTAAGCCGTTAAAAACTATCAGCATTTATGGTCACAAGGCTGATCATGATTACAGTGATGTGAATGCGCGCGTGGCGGGCAACACACTGTGTCGCAGCCTGACCATGTTGCCACCCAATGAATTAACACCGATTATTTATCGTAATAAAGTAAAAATATTGGCTGAAGAACAAGGGTGGGCTTGGGAAGAGTTTGATATGCCTGCCCTAAAAAAGATGGGCGCGGGCGCATTCTACGCAGTGGGCCAGGGTAGTGAGCCGATGGATGCGGCGATTGTTCATCTAACTTACCTGCCGAAAACAGTCAAAAAACATATTGCTTTGGTGGGTAAGGGTATTTGCTTTGACACTGGCGGACATAACCTAAAGCCGGCTAAATATATGCAAGGGATGCATGAAGACATGAACGGCAGCGCGGTTGTGCTGGGTGTCCTGCTGGCAGCCACGCAAATGCAGCTGGAAGTGAAGTTGGATTGCTGGCTGGCGATTGCACAAAATCATATTGGGCCTTTAGCCTATAAACAAAATGACGTGGTAACAGCCCTAAATGGCATGACCATTGAAATAGTACATACCGATGCAGAAGGCCGTATGGTGCTGGCAGATACGCTGACACTAGCATCGCGGCAAAAACCGGACGTGATTTTAGACTATGCCACACTCACTGGTAGTATGGCTGTAGCGGTGACTGACCGCATGAGCGGCGTGATTGCAAATCGTCCAGAGCTAGCTTGCAAGGCAATAGGCGCGGGGTCTTCAGCGGGTGAGCGCATTGTATCTTTCCCTTACGAAGAAGATATGGATAGCGATTTAGACAGCGATATTGCCGATATTAAACAATGTACATTGGAAGGCGGTGGCGACCATATGCATGCAACAAGGTTTATGGGAAAATTTATTGAAAATGAGGTGGCTTGGTGTCATGCCGATTTATCCAGCACCAATCGCAAAGGTGGGCTAGGGGCCGTGCAATCTGATGTGAATGGGTTTGGTGTTGGCTTCGGATTAGAGATGGTAAAAAGTTTGATTGACAGTTAAGGTTTACTGGCACGGCTGGTTACCTATAATAAATCGATAAGGAGGTTAGTTTGGAGGATTTAGCTTGGTTACAGAGTTTCCCACCATTATTAGCTTTAGAAGCCAATGCGCGAGACATTCTAACGAAATCGGCGCGTATCGTGGAAGCGCCGATTGGGACCGTGGGATACCGTGAAGGTGACACCTGTGGTGCTTATGTGATGCGATTAGCAGGGCAATCACGGGTGTATAAGATGTCGTCATCCGGTCGCGAGATATTGTTATACCGCGTTGCTGCCGGAGAAACCTGCGTCATTACGACGACCTGCCTGTTGGGTAATAGCAATTATCCTGCTTCCACCATTGTAGAAGAGCCGATTCGGGACGTGATCATTCCCACTGCTGCGTTTAACCAGTTAATGATCGATTCAAAAGTATTTCGTACTTTTGTGATGACTAACTATGGCGCGTTGATCAGCGATTTAATTGTGTTATTGGATGAGGTGGCGTTTCATAGCCTGGATGCGCGCTTGGCTAAATTATTGCTAGATGCCGGCAGTGCTAGCATCGGCAGGACGCATCAGTTAATTGCCGATGAGCTGGGCACCGCACGCGAGGTGGTCAGCCGTCAACTGAAACGCTTTGAGAAAAAAGGCTGGGTAGCGCTTGGGCGTGGCCATGTGGAAATTAGTGATCGCGCTAAATTAGAGAAAATGGCGCATAGCTAATATTATCTGCGTTACTTACTTAACTGGTTAGCAAAATCATGGTTAACATCCCGGTGGACAACTTCATCATTGCGTATCGCAATAATCACTTCACGCAAGCGTGCATCGGGGGTTAGTTGCCAATAGTCAATCGCAATTTTTGGGGCGGGTACATTTTCGTACTTACCACTTTCCACATCGGCTAGATACTCGGTGTAGCTGATAATGGCTTCTTCTTCAAAATAACCTACGACGCGATGCGCTGTTTTTGGCGATATTAAATACAGCAGAAAAAAACAGTTATAAAAAATGCCTTGCACCAAAATAATCAAAAAACGCTCAAGCCAACTGGGTTGCGCAATCTTTACAAAAGTCATCAGGTGCATGCGTTCATTTTCTGCCTCATCCAATAATGTTTTGATCCAGCCATGATCGGATTGCATCTTTCGCAGCGATTTTAAATGTTGTAGGGCACCTCCGACCATGCCGGGTACGGCGGCAATGGTTTCTAATACCACTGCCCTGTGACCATAACGACCCTTAAAAAACGTATCAGCAAAGAAACGCAAAAATTTGGTGAAACTAAATGCAATATGGTCGCGAATGCCGGTAGGCGTGTGATGCGATTTTAGATTCATTATTTAGTAGTTTTCATTTAGTAGTTTTCCCAGCTATCGTGCAATCAATACACTTGCCCTTGGCTTCATCATACCCTTTAATGGCTTGTAGGCCTTTTACGTTGGTCATAATCGTGCCATCGAGCACCGCTTCGCCCATTTTGGCGCCAGTAATATCTGCACCTGTTAAATCAGCTTTGCTAAAATCGGCGCGGAACAAATCCGTATTACGCAAATTTGCACCGCGTAAATTGGCGAACCTAAAGTTGCTGCGGTTAATATCTGCGCCTTCGAAATTGCTGTTAGCAAAATTGCCACCAACCGCATCAAAGCGCATGGCCCCCATGGGTTGGTTGCCGATATCTAAGCCAAAGCGGCCATTCTTTATGTTGGCATTACTCATATTAACGTCGCCCAGCGTGCCTATCATGCGGGCATTGCTGAGATTGGCACCTTCAAAATTGGTCTTGCCAAAGATAGGCTGGAATATTGTGGCATTGCTCAGGTTGGCTTTACTTAAATTGGCATTCTCCAGCCGCGCCAAGTTTAAATAGCTATTTTTCATGTTGGTACCACTTAAGTTGGCGCCCATCAGCTCAGCACCAAAAAAGCCAACGTTTTCTAAATTGCAGTGACGCAAATCTAATCCGTTAAATATTAAATAGCCGGCGTCTTTGTTGCTTAAGTTGCAACTTTTACTGTTGATTTGCTTAAGTGCATCGGCTTGGCTAATTTTTGTACGCTCGACTTCAGGATTCTGTTCACCCATTTTTTCCATTTCAGCAGCAAAGCTAATGTTGCCGAAAATTAGAGCAGTTACTACAGATATTTGTATTAAATGTTTCATAGAGCTTCTCCGGTTATTACCAACTATTACAGTCTAGGTTGCAAGTATAGGTGCTTAAAAACTAGTCACAGTAACTATAGTCACAGAGCCTCAGTTGAATAGGAAACTATGTATAAGCTATTGATTGTTATCTCTCTCTATCGTTGCCTAGTTTAAATTGCAGACTAAGTAAAATCATTAATCTAATAATTAGGTCGACAAAGTCTATTTAGGTTCGTTTTAGTCTCATCTGCTGCAATAAAAAAGCAGACAACTCAAGGAGATTTTAAATGCGTCAAACATTATTGATTGGTTTAGTGGCTGCGTCAGTTTCTTTGCCTGCGTTTGCTGGCCATGAAGATGCTTATGAAGATCGTGGTCGTGTAACAGCAGTTACACCCCAATTTGAGCGTGTGAATACTCCGCGTCAAGAATGCCGTACAGAATATGTACGTGAAAGTTACTACGAAGCGCCACAACGCTCCAACACAGGTGCCATTATTGGCGGTGTTGCGGGTGGTTTAGTTGGGAGCCGATTCGGTGGCGGTAATGGCCGTATTGCAACGGCAGCGCTTGGCGCTGGCTTAGGTGCAGTTATTGGTGACCGTTACGATAATAACGGCCGTGATTATCAAGGCCGTGAACGTGTGGTAACCCGCCCGGTGGAAAGCTGTGTCACTGTAGATAATTGGCACCAAGTGCCCGCTGGCTATCTGGTGAGTTATGAGTATAACGGTCGTCAATATTCAACTGTGACTGAACAGGATCCAGGTCGTTATATTCCTGTGCATGTTGAAGTAAGGCCAAATGGTTATGTGACGAATGTGGTGTACAGACCAGCCGTGGTATATCAACCAGAACGTTATAATGATAAAAAAGGTCGTGGTCATAAAAATGGTCATCATAAACATAAAGACCGCAACTACTGGTAATAGCCAAGTAACAAGTAAGTGAAAAAGCCACCGCGAGGTGGCTTTTTTATTGGAAGTAGTTTAATCAAATTGGCCGTATCATCAATGCTAAAATAGCAGCATGTTATCTTTCATCAAAAAAATATTTCAGCCTAAATTAATTAACGCAGCTTTAGCTTGGCAACAACTTGGAAATGACGCGGGAAATGCCTACTGGCTATATGCAGTGCCTGTGCATTTGGTGTTGCAGCGGGATACTTTCAGCATGTCTGCGCCAGTACCGCTGCCTTTGGAGCCAGTAGAAATAGATGCCCTGACAGACGCATTAAATAAGCACTTTGAGGCGGAAAATCTAAAGTTTTTTTGGAATGAGAATTACTGGTTTTTAAAGTTAGCAAGTAATCCGGATATTCAAACAACTCCGCCAGAAAATGCAGTTAATAAAGCCATTGATGCATTTTTACCTACCGGCCAGGGTGCCACCCAATGGGCCGCGTTCAATAACGAGCTGCAAATGTTACTGTTTGCACACTCGGTGAATCAAGCGCGTGAAGCAAAGAATTTGCCTGCGTTAAACAGCATTTGGTGTTACGGCGGCGGGTTGTTGGAGAGAAATACAAGCCATGCAAATTAAACAGCGTAGTTTTGATGAAAAAGTGGTTAGCGAACTCATCGCTGGAGGTACACATCCGTTGTTGGCCAGGCTGTATGCGGCGCGAGGCGTATTAACTAAAAGTGAGCTTGAGACTTCGCTGAGTGGCATCATCCCGCCAGAGCAGCTCACACATAACTTAACCATGGCTAAGCTGTTGGCCGACGCGATTGCTGCCAATAAAAAACTTCTGGTTATCGGAGATTACGATGCAGATGGTGCAACCGCTACGGCGGTAGCAGTAAAAGGGCTGCGAAGTATGGGTGCCGATGTGGATTTTTTAGTACCCAATCGCTTTGAATATGGCTATGGCCTAACGCCTGAAATTGTAGTGCTTGCTAGCACGCTAAAGCCCGATATCTTAATCACCGTCGATAACGGTATTGCCAGTATTGATGGCGTGGCAGCCGCAAATTTATTAGGTCTGCAAGTGTTGATTACTGATCACCATTTGCCTGCGGAAACAACACCTGACGCAGCTTGCATTGTGAATCCAAACCAGCATGGGTGCGACTTCCCGAGTAAAAATTTGGCGGGTGTTGGCGTGATGTTTTATGTGTTGCTGGCATTACGTGCCGAGCTAAGAAGCCGCGGTGTCTTTGAATTTAAGTCAGGTGCAAACAAGGCCGAGCCAAATTTGACTGAGTTACTCGATTTAGTTGCATTGGGCACGGTGGCCGATTTGGTGAAGCTAGATGCCAATAACCGCATCCTGGTTGAGCAAGGATTGCGCAGAATTCGCGCCAGTGCATGTTGTGCCGGTATTACCGCGCTACTGAAAATTGCCGGCAAAGCGCCAGAAAAAGTGACCGCGCAGGATTTAGGCTTTTATGTGGGGCCGCGCCTCAACGCAGCAGGTCGGCTGGATGATATGCGGCTTGGCATTGCTTGTCTACTGGCTGAAACAGAGGCTGAAGCAATGCAGAAAGCGCAAACCCTGCACGAGCTCAATATGGAGCGCCGCAATATTGAAGCCGATATGCAAGATGCAGCACTAGCTACGCTAGAAAACATTCAAGTGGAAAATCAATATAGCTTGAGCATTTACAACGTTGACTACCACCAAGGGGTCATCGGCATTTTGGCTTCAAGGTTAAAAGAAAAATACCATCGACCAACCTTGGTATTTGCAGATGCGGGTGACGGATTATTAAAAGGTTCTGGCCGCTCAATTGCCAGTTTGCATTTGCGCGATGCGCTGGACTTAATCACTAAACAACATCCACAACTTATCTTGAAGTTTGGCGGCCATGCAATGGCTGCAGGGTTGACTATACGCGAAGCTGATTTCATAGCATTTCAAACTGCATTTGAGGCGGTGACGCGTAACTTGCTGACAGAGGCGGATCTGCAAGCGGTTATCGAAACAGACGGTCACTTAGATTTGCAAGATACGAGCCTGCAGACTGCATTGGTATTATCCTCTGGCGTATGGGGTCAGGGCTTTGCACAGCCGGTTTTTAGTGATACTTTTAAAGTCATCAATCAACGCATTCTAGGCGAAAAGCACTCAAAATTAATTCTTGAAAAAGAAGGTATACAGGGTGATAAAAAGAGATATGACGCGATTTATTTTAATTATGCAGATAATTTGCCGGTCAATGTTGTTGCAGCATATGCGCTAGAAGCGAATGAATATAAGGGTTTGCAAACGCTGCAGCTGCAAATAAAATATATACAAAATATACCGGTTTCATCATAAATTCACTTGAAACTTTTGCTGATAGCCGCTATCTTAACTGTGTTGCCATTTGGCAAGGTTTTATAAGGAAATTAAATGTTAGATGATATTCAAGTATTAGGTCGTGAAGGGTCGCTAGCTACGCAGAATAAAGTGCTGCGCAATACTTACGCCATGCTTGGCCTCACCATGATTCCAACCGTAATTGGTGCAATGGTCGGCATGAAAATGAATTTTGCATTTGCGGCTTTACATCCGTTTATGTTCGCAATTGGCGCAATGGCAGTATTGTTTGGTATGTTTGCAGCCATCTCAGCTAACCGTAACAGCAGCATTGGCGTGGTGTTATTGCTAGGCTTAACCTTTGTACTGGGTTTGTTACTTGGCCCAATTTTGCAACATGCTCTAAATCTGCGTAATGGTGGCCAAATTGTTGGCTTAGCGGCTGGGGGCACGGGCGTTATCTTAATGACAATGGCCGGTATCGCAACCACCACCAAAAAAGACTTTAGCTTTATGGGTAAATTCTTGCTGGTTGGCATTATTCTGTTGATTGTGGCATCGCTAGCTAATATCTTTTTACAAATTCCAGCCATGACATTGGCGCTTTCTGGCGTGGGTGTGTTGTTGTTCTCAGGTTTTATTTTGTATGACGTTAGCCGCATTGTGAATGGTGGCGAAACTAATTACATCATGGCAACCTTAGGTTTGTACATGAGCATTTATAACCTGTTTACCAGCTTGTTGCAGTTACTGATGGGCTTAATGGGTAGCAACGATTAAGTTTTTTAAGCTGTGAAAAACCCGCCGAGGCGGGTTTTTTTATTGGGTTTTATTTAAGCGACGCAGTTTAAAAAAATCTGTGAGTAAGACACCGCACTGCTCAGCCAGAACGCCACCAATGACTTCGGTGTGATGGTTTAATTTAGCTTCGCCCATCAAATCAATCACGCTGCCACAAGCCCCGGTTTTTGGGTCGCGCGCACCATACACCAATTTTTTAAAGCGCGCATGTTGAATTGCACCTGCGCACATTGCGCAAGGTTCTAGTGTGACGTAGAGCGTGCAATCGATTAATCTGTAGTTACCCAGGTACATGGCGGCTTGACGCAAAGCTTGTATTTCCGCATGTGCAGTCGGGTCTTGTAGGCTGATAGGTGCGTTGCTCCCACGGCCAATAATTTCACCATCTTTCACAACAATGGCGCCCACTGGCACTTCACCATTCTTGGCTGCCAAACTTGCCAATTCATGCGCTTGCTGCATAAATGCAATGTCAATATGATTATCAGAGGTCATTTAAATTTTATGGTTTTTTAAATCTTCGCTTAGTGATTAATTGTTTTAACTGTTTAATACATCTGGTTGAGAGATGTTGCCATGTTGCCGTGCATGATGGCACTTGAAAAGTTCGAACCTTAACCTAATATTAGCAGAGCATGTAAGTTTTTTGTGAACAATGCATGCGAGCAGATGTCAATTTGTGAGCTCGTCCGGATATAAATTAAGAGTTAACAAAAACCATCATAATAAGGAATTAATATGCTTAAAACATTAAAAGTAATTACCTTGAATTCCGCTCTGATATTGACTTGTACTCATGCATTTGCAGCACCAGAAGCCTATAGAATAGACGATTCACACAGCTTTGCTAATTGGAGTGTACGCCATGTGGCAAGCAAAACCTCAGGCACCTTTAGCGATATCACTGGCAAAATTATCATCGACAGTGAAAATCTAGCTAACTCCAGTGTAGAAGCAAAAATTAATATGTTGAGCGTCAATAGCAGCCATGCCAAGCGCGATAAGCACATTAAAGAATCTGATTATCTAGATACGGAAAAATTTGCCACCGCGACGTTTGTCAGCAAGAAAATTCAAGCAACCTCTAACACTGAAGGTGTAATGACGGGTGTGCTAACGATGCACGGCGTGGCCAAGGAAATGACATTTCCATTTAAAGTGCTGGGGTTTGGTACAGACCCGTGGGGTGGCTATCGCACCGGTTTTGAAGCTAAAACCAGCTTAAAAGCCAGCGATTTTGGTTTTGGTTGGGGCATTAAACCTAACGCCTCGGTAGGGGATGACATTGAAATTACGCTGCTGATTGAAGGTGTGAAATTGCCTGTTGCCAGCCCGGTTAAATAAGCCAGCTAAATAGTCTGCATAAATAAATTCACTTTAATATTTTTAAAATTAACCAGGAGTAGCACATGGCATTAGATTTATTTAGTCCAATAAAATTAGGCGCAATTAGCCTAAAAAACCGCATCGTGATGGCACCACTCACAAGGAGCAGGGCGCCAAAGGGCACGGGCGTGCCACAAGATTTAAACGTCACATATTACCAACAGCGCGCCAGTGCTGGTTTAATCGTGACAGAAGCCACACCAATATCCGCAATGGGACATGGCTATATTTTACTGCCAGGTATTTACACCGAAGCACAAGTGGCTGGTTGGAAAAAGGTAACAGAAGCTGTACACGCCGCAGGCGGCAAGATTGTGCTACAACTGTGGCATGTGGGCCGTATTTCACACCCAAGTTTATTACCCAATGGCGTATTGCCCGTTGCACCGTCAGCCATAAAGCCCGCTGGCCAAGCCTTTACTTACGAAGGGTTGGTTGATTTTGTCGAGCCGCGTGCATTGGCTGCTAGTGAGATACCAGCTATTGTGCAAGAGTATGTGCATGCGACCAAATGTGCGCTAGAAGCAGGTTTTGATGGCGTAGAGATTCACGCCGCTAACGGCTATTTACTAGACCAATTTTTGCGGGATGGTAGTAACAAGCGCACTGACAACTACGGTGGCAGTTTTGAAAATCGCACACGTTTATTGATGGAAGTAATAAAGGCAGTGACAGATGTAGCAGGTGCCGACAGAACTGGTTTGCGTTTATCGCCCGTAAACCCTTTTAACGATATGCAGGATAGTAACCCGCAAGCTTTATTTAACTACGTAGCAGGTGCGATTAACCAATTTAATCTGGCTTATTTGCATGTGGTAGAAGGTGGCATGAGTGGTGATGTGGGAGGTTTTGATTTTGAGCAGATGCGCAAGCAGTTTAAAGGCAGTTATATGGCTAATTTTGGCTACGATAAGGCGCGTGGCAATGCCGCCATTGCCAGTGGCCATGCCGATGTGATTGCTTATGGTGTGCCGTTTATCGCAAACCCGGATTTGGTTGAGCGTTTCAGAACCGACTCGCCACTCAATGAGGCAGATGCAAACTCGTTTTATGGTGGCGCCGAAAAAGGTTACACTGATTATCCATTCTTGACCGCCTGAAAGATAAACGCCATGCAAAAACCTGCAATCACTCAACAGCCTATTAGCGAACTAATTTCCAACCGTTGGAGCCCGCGCGCTTTTGACGCCAGCAAGCCAGTCAGCCACGAACAAATCATTGCCTTATTAGAAGCCGCTCGCTGGGCGCCTTCTTGCTTTGGTGATGAGCCTTGGCGCTTTATTGTGTGGGATAAAAATGTCGATGCCAAAAGCTGGCAGCTAGCTTTTGATTGCCTGGCACCCAGCAATCAAACCTGGGTTAAAAATGTACCGGTTTTAATGCTGATTTGTGCAGACAGCCTGTTTGGGCATAACCAGAAGGAAAACCGCTGGGGGCAATATGACACCGGCGCAGCCGCTGAGAACTTGTGCTTGCAGGCAAGTAGTATGGGTTTAATGGCGCACCAGATGGGTGGTTTTAATGCGGATGCGGCACGGGAAGCGTTTAAGATTCCCGCACAAATCACACCTATGGCGATGCTTGCGGTAGGTTATGAGGGTAATGCTGATAACTTGCCGGATGAACTAAAAACGCGCGAACTTGCACCACGTAAACGTAAACAACTGGGTGAGGTATTTTTTACCAATACCTGGGGCAACCCAGTTAAGGCATAAATTATTAAAACAGGTGCTCTGCAAGTTAATATCCATGAGGCTTGCAGAGCATATTTTATTTTTACTGGCTATTTGCTGACTAGTTTGGCCAGTTTTTCATAGCTATTTCAACCACTGCTAACAATTCTTCCCGTGTAGCGCCACTCGTGGCCTGCACCGACATGCCTTGATGAATCGTCGCAATATATTTCGCCAACTGTTTGCTATTCACATGTGACGGTAAGTCCTCCTGTTTTTTTGCTAAATCAAAACGTTGGGTGAGCATAGCTTCAAAGTTGCCTCTGTAAGCAATCAATTCTTGCTGAATCGTGTGCGCGCTTTCTCCACACGTCAAGGCGCCTTGCACAATCATACAACCATTCGGCGTGTTTTCGTCACTAAAAAAATCGGCTGCTTGCATCAAAAGCTTTTCAACTGCTTGGCGTGCAGTTGGCGCTTTCATCGCCTCACCCACAAAAGCGATCGGACCTGTTTTATAACGCTCCAGCGCTTTGCGAAACAAGGCTTCTTTATTGCCAAAAGCCGCATAAATACTCGGCTTGTTAATGCCAAGTGCTTCAGTCAACTCTGCCATTGAAGCGCCTTCATATCCGCGCGACCAAAACACGTTTATAGCTTTATCCAGTGCCTCGTTCTGGTTGAATTCCAGGGGACGACCACGTGCCTTCTTAAGTTTTTTCGCTGCTTTTTCAGTATTAACTACATCATTCATAAGTGATTACTGTCGATTAAAATTATTATTGTACCACTAGGTATAAATATATTTGACAAATTATTTTATACCGGTTATTATTTATTTACCAAACGGTACAAAATATATTATTTGTTATCAAATATCAACTAAAGGATGGATTTAATATGGACTTATCAGCACATAAAGTAGCTTTTATCACAGGTGCCAATCGCGGCATTGGTTTTGAAACAGCAAAGGGTTTAGGAGCACTGGGTATTAGTGTTGTCATAGGCGCTCGCGACACAGTGAAAGGCGAAGCCGCAGCCAAGCAATTACAGGCGTTGGGCTATCAAGCCGAAGCGATTCATTACGACGCAAATCAATCTAAATCAGTAGATACAGCTTATGAGTATATAGACAAACATTACGGTAAATTGGATATTCTGGTAAATAACGCGGGTATTAATCAAGAGCAGCTAATGGGTAGCAACAATAGTAGTACCGTCAGTATTGATACCATTCAACAGACTTTCCATAGCAATTTATTCGCAGTGATTGAGCTGACACAAAAACTATTGCCGCTGATTAAAAAAGCGCCTGCAGGCCGTATCGTCAATCTCTCTAGTATATTGGCTTCACTCACCTTACACAGCATGCCGAACTCACCGATTGACCCAGCCAAAGCGTTTGCTTACAACGCATCCAAAACTGCACTCAACGTGTATACAGTGCATTTAGCGCATGAATTACGTGATACCAATATCAAAGTAAACTCAGCGCACCCAGGTTGGGTAAAAACTGAACTAGGTGGAGAAAACGCACCGATGGAAGTGGCAGACAGCTACAAAACCAGTGTGCAGCTGGCAACGCTTGATAGCAGAGGTGCCAATGGCGGATTTTTCCATCAAGGCGAATCATTACCTTGGTAAATTTATTTTGCAGTGACGCACTCGAAACTTAATTAGAGAAGGACATACATATGCAAGATTTATCCAAAATTGGCCAAGTAGCAGATATTCAAATAAACGGGAACAGGACTTTACGATTTTTAAAAACTGGGACTGGGGGGCCGTTGATTTTGCTACATACCATTCGCACACAGTTGGATTATTTTCAAGAAGTGATTCCAGTACTTGCGCAGCATTACACGGTCTATGCTGTTGATCTCCCCGGTCATGGCTATTCATCGATTGACATTAAAGCCAACTACGATGAACCGTACTTCCGTAGCGCCGTCATTGCTTTTATAGAGAAACTTGATTTGCGGGAAGTCACTCTAGTAGGAGAGTCGATTGGTGCTGTTTTAGCACTCACCGTTGCCAGCGCATTGCCTGAACGTATCAAAGCAGTAGTTTCATCCAATACTTATGACTACGACACGCGCTATGCAGATGGTGTCCGCCGTGGCAATTTCATCGCTAACTTCATCCTTAGTCAGTTCTCCATCCCAGTTCTAGGGGCTGTTTTTGCGGCCATGGAAAACAAACCATTGCTTGGTCTCATCATGCGTGGCGGATTGCACATGAAGCGTTGGATGCCCAATCACTTGCTCACTGAATTTAATCGCGCTGGATATCGCAAAGGTTACCGCTATGTAGAGCGCAACGTCTTTGCCAATTGGCGTTCATGGGGCGAGGCTAGGTCTATGTATGCTGCGGTAAAAGCGCCTGTCAAACTCATCTACGGCGAACATGAATGGTCTACCTTAGATGAACGCAAGCGCACTGCAAAAGAACTGGGTGGCGTAGCGATAAGCACCGTAGCCAATACTGGGCATTTTGCCTTTGTCGATAATCCCAGCAAACTGGTCGAACTTGTATTGTCCATTCATTAATCCGAGAGATTAAAACTCATGGCAAATAAAATCGCTTACCGTTATCGTACCGTGCTGTTTGCGCTCTTTATGTCTGCAAGCACGGCGTTAATCGTGTCTGGCACCATCATTTTTCTGCGCATTCAGCCACATACTGGTTTCATTCGCGTGTGGCTAGAAGCGTTTATAACCGCATGGCCGATTGTGTTTGTGGCAATTTTAATCATTGCACCATTGGTAAATAAATTATTAAATTTGTTTGTTGAGACGCATTAAAAGCTAGCAAGACAAGTGCTTAACTAAAATGCCAAGCTCTGTTAGAATCACGCGTTCGTTCAATTAAAGGCAAAATCATGGCAGTAGTAGCACTCACCAAAGCAAATTTTAAAGCCACCATCGAAAGCAATGCTTTTGTGATTGTAGATTTTTGGGCACCATGGTGTGAGCCTTGTGTGGCGTTTACGCCAACGTTCAAAGCGGTTTCAGAGAATCATCCGGATATCGTGTTTGGCATGGTGGATACAGAAGCTGACCCTGAAATCAGTGAGTATTTTGAAGTGGCGCAAATCCCTGGCATTTTGATTATTCGTGACCAGGCTGGCATTCATACCCAAGTGGGCGAGATTGGGGCGGCAGCGTTAGAAGAAATTATTAAATGGGCACGTGAGCGAGATATGACAGCGGTGCATGAGCATTATGCAGCAGAAGCTCAAAAGAAACACTAACACCAAAAAATACTAACAAAAGCTTGATTCGATTGTGGGAAACCCCCGCCAATAAAAAAGCCACTCATGGAGTGGCTTTTTTGCGCGCTTTAAATTTTGTGCATATAAAAATTTAGAATCCGCCTGTTGTTACGAATCTATAGACATAAAATGCACCCACCGCCATCATGGCATACATTGGAAGGTTGCCAGATCTTTTGCTTTCGTTCGGGTTAGTGGATGACATCATGCGGTTGAGTAACCACAGTACAAAAATAATCACCGGGATAAACATCATGCGCGTGGTGGATTCAAACAGCCACGCCAGCGCAGTTTTTAACCAACCGCCTTCTTTAAAAAACTCTAAACCAATACCAACAATGCCTACCAGCATTAACAGCATGCCAATGACTGATATGATGGTTTTTAAAGGCGTATCAGCTTTTATATCCGCATTTTTTGCGTATTTATTGGGTTCTCTTTTTAATGGTGCTGCCATGATGAATTCCCTTAAGTTTGGATATGCTAGTTTAGATACTAATTCTGGTTTAAATATTTAGCTGGGTCAACAGATTTACCCAAGCGACGAATTTCAAAATGCAGTTTTGTGCTGCTGCTATCAGTATTGCCCATTTCAGCGATTTTTTGGCCAGCGACCACATTCTGGCCTTCTTTCACCACGATTTTGCTATTGTGCGCGTAAACAGATAAATAAGTTTTATTGTGTTTAACGATCACTAATTTGCCATAGCCACGTAAATCTGAGCCACTGTAAATAACTTTACCTGCACTGGCGGCTATAATGGCTTGACCAGTTTCACCCGCAATATCAATGCCTTTATTGGTGGCTTCGTTAAAGCTTGTGACAACTTTCCCTTGGGTAGGCCATGCCCATGTAATTGCTTCATCGCCTGTGCCTACTGCACCTGTAGTCTCTGTCGATTTAGTATCTGATGGTTTTACTTCAGTAGGTTTAGTGGCTACTGTGCTTGCTGGATCAGCAGGACTTGGCGTGCGATTCAAAGCTTGCAAGCTGTAGGGCTCGCGTATGGCTTTTGGCTCGCTCAGCACGGGGGTTACTGCGGAGGGCTTTTCGCTCGTTGGTTTATTAACAATGACTGGTTTATCAGCCACAACGGCTGGCTCGGTTTTCATCGGCGTAACCACTACACCATCTTCAGTGACGCTAGATTCTACAGTAGGTGCGGTTTTGGCTTTGAAACTGCTTAAATCCAGCCTTTGGCCAATTTGAACGGGATAGGGTGGTGCAATGTTGTTGGCATTAGCAATTTCTTTATAATCTATGCCGTACTGTAAGCCAATGCCAAACAGCGTCTCCCCCTTTTTAACGATATGACTGTCAGGCCGCCAGTCCTTGTCCACCTCCGTGCTTTTGCTGGCTGGCTTAACTGCGGGCGGCTGGGGTTGGCTTTGTGGTGTACGGTCTATCACAGGCGCCGGTGGACTGCTTGCGCAGGCCGTGAGCAATAAAATTAAAAAGCCGGTAAAAACACGCATTAACTTACACCACCTAACAAAGGTACAAATTTCACAGGCTCTAATTTAGTTTGCTTGTAATCGTTTTCTAGCCGCTCAATCAAGTGCAATATCTGCGTACTTGTCCCCACGGGAATGACCATGCGACCGCCGATCGCTAACTGCGCTAACAATTCTTGTGGTACATGGCTGGCGGCAGCCGTCACAATAATGCCATCGAATGGTGCATAACTGCTCAGGCCCAGGCTGCCGTCGGCATGGTCTAATTTAACGTTGCTACATTTAAGTGTGCGTAAATGCCCGCGTGCTTTCATCACCAGCGGACGGATGCGCTCAAGGGATAACACTTCCTTGGCAACTTTTGACAGCACTGCTGTTTGATATCCGCAACCTGTGCCAATTTCTAATACTTTGTTCAGCTGCTTACCGTTGCGTAAAATCTCAGTCATACGCGCCACTATATAAGGTTGCGAGATGGTTTGTGCAAACCCAATTGGCAACGCCACGTCTTCGTAAGCGCGCGTTGATAACGCGTCATCCACAAAAATATGGCGTGGAATCTCGCCCATGGCATGCAGTACCACTTCATCTTTAATACCTTGTTCGCGCAGACGCACTAACATACGCTCTCTGGTCCTTAAAGAGGTCATGCCGATGCCGGTTTTGCTGACGGTTGATTTGACTAATGCCATATTACCAATGTCATATTAAATTGCGCCATGTTAATTATTCAGCCATTCATTGATATCATTCATTTGACTATATTTGGTTAAATCTACCTGTATCGGTGATATAGAAACAAAATTGTTTTCCACCGCATGAAAATCAGTGCCTTCACCACCGTCATTGGGCTTGCCAGCTGCACCTACCCAATACACCGTTTCATTGCGCGGTGTTTTAAGTTGAATCACGGGCTCGGCTTTGTGGCGCTTACCCAAGCGGGTGATGACTTTGCCTTTTAGCTCAGCATAAGGCAGATCCGGCACATTGATATTCAGTAAAGTAGGTGAGGAAAATCCTGTTTTTTGGTAGTGCTGCACCAGTTCAACCGCTACCTGCGCAGCAGTTTCAAAATGGGTAGCGTTATGTTGCGACATGGAAACTGCAAATGAAGGAATGTCCAATAAGTAGCCTTCCATGGCCGCTGCCACTGTGCCGCTGTAAATTGTGTCATCTCCCATATTCGCACCGTCGTTGATGCCGGAAATGACCATGTCAGGAATGCTATCCATCAGCCCTGTTAGTGCAATGTGCACACAATCTGTCGGTGTGCCATTCACATAAAAAAAACCGTTACTGGCTTTCTTGACGCTGAGTGGGCGATCCAGAGTCAGTGAGTTGCTGGCACCGCTGCGGTTGCGCTCAGGTGCCACGACGGTAATATCGGCAATCTGGCTAAGGTGTTGCGCTAATATATTCAAGCCCGGCGCAAAATAGCCATCGTCGTTTGATAACAGGATTTTCATGCTTTTATTATAAAGGATGGTGGCTTTATTGCGGCAGCTGTGTTGTGTCTTTTGCGTAAAAACGTGTCAGTTTTGCATAAAAAATTGCGCAGATGAAAAATATTAAACTTAACACAGTTTCTATCAGCGCTAATTTGGCCGAAATGCCCACATCTGACCATGCACGCACCACGCCTTCGGTAAAATACAGCAGGATAAACATACTCGCCCATTGGTAAGTGTAGCGGCGACCTTTGAGAATGCCTAGCAACGGCAGTAGTAGCGGCAGTGTCTTTAATATCAGGAATGAGCCGTTTGGCTTGAACGGTGCCAGAACACTCTCCCAAGCTAGACATAAAAAAATTAAAGCAATTAGGCTGGAACCTGCACCAATTCTTAGTGCTGGCAATATACGCAAGGCTTTTCCATGAGATTAAGTGCCAAGTTTTAATGCCGTTTCAGCTAAACGTTTGCCCAGCGCCATGCACAGTTTTTTCTCATCTTCCGTGATTGGCTTGTCATCCATTGCCCCGCCCACGTGGCTGGCACCATAAGGGGTGCCGCCACTTTGTGTGCTGGATAATATTGGCTCTGAATAAGGCAAGCCGACGATTAACATGCCATGGTGCATGAGCGGCAACATCATGGTGACTAAAGTCGTTTCATTGCCGCCGTGCATGCTGCCCGTGCTGGTATATACGCAGGCAGGTTTACCAATAAGTGCACCTTTTAACCACAAACTGGTGGTGCCATCTAAAAAATACTTCATAGGTGCTGCCATGTTGCCAAAGCGGGTGGGGCTACCCAGCGCAATGCCTGCACATTCTTCTAAATCGGTGACTTCAACATAAGGCGCGCCGGTGGCGGGGATATCTGGCTCAGTCGCTTCAGAATTGGCCGAGACTTTTGGCACAGTGCGTATGCGTGCTTTTGCGCCTTTTACACTCTCTATGCCACGCGCAATCAGCTGTGCCATTTCTTTTACAGCACCGCCTTGAGAATAGTAGAGAACCAATATTTCAGACATGGTTTTGGTTATTTAATGTGCTTGGTTAGCGTTTCAGCTTTACCAATATAGTTGTTTGGCGTCATCTCAAGTAGTGATTGCTTGGCATCTGCAGGTATCTTTAGTCCCTGTATAAACACATGCAGTGAATCTTTATTGATACCACCCTTACCGCGCGTCAGCTCTTTCAGTTGTTCATAGGGGTTTTCTATACCATAACGGCGCATGACGGTTTGAATGGGCTCGGCCAGCACTTCCCAGCTATTATCTAAATCTTCCGCGAGTTTCGCGGCGTTAATTTCTAGTTTATTCAGCCCGCGCAAGCAAGAATCATAACCCAATAGCGTGTAGCCAAACGCGACGCCCATGTTTCTTAAAACGGTAGAGTCGGTCAAATCCCGCTGCCAGCGCGAAATCGGTAGTTTTTCAGCCATATGCCGTAATACCGCATTGGCTAAACCCAAATTACCTTCACTGTTTTCAAAATCAATCGGGTTGACTTTGTGCGGCATGGTGGATGAGCCGATTTCACCTGCTTTGACTTTTTGTTTAAAATAACCGACTGAAATGTAGCCCCAGATATCACGGTTAAGGTCAATTAAAATGGTGTTGATGCGCGCTAAACAGTCGTATAGCTCAGCCATATAATCGTGCGGCTCAATTTGAATGGTCATTGGGTTATAAGTTAAGTCTAGATTTTCAACAAATTTTTTCGCAAACGCTTCCCAGTCAAAGTGAGGATAGGCAGATAAATGGGCATTAAAGTTACCCACCGCGCCGTTAATTTTTCCGAGTATCTCGTTGTTTTTTAATTGTTTTTGCTGGCGCTGCAGGCGATAAACCACGTTTGCTATCTCTTTGCCCATAGTGGTAGGGCTTGCCGTTTGGCCGTGCGTGCGTGATAGCATAGGTTGATCTGAAAGCTGAAGCGACAGCTCAGTTAAACGTGCGATGAGACTGCCTAAAAATGGCAGCATCACTGTGTCGCGTGCGCTTTTTAACATGAGGCCGTGCGACAGGTTATTGATATCTTCTGACGTGCATGCAAAGTGTATAAACTCGCTGGCTTTTTTTATCTCGATGTTTGCATAAAACTTTTCTTTAAGCCAATATTCAAGCGCTTTTACATCGTGATTGGTGGTAGCTTCAATCGCTTTTACTTGCGCCGCATCCGCCTCTGAAAAATTAACAATCGCTGCATCTAATTCTTTAATGGTTTCGGCAGAAAAAGGCGCAATTTCTTGTAAATCTTTTGCTGCAGATAAGGCCTTCAGCCATTCTACTTCCACCCAAGCGCGATGTTTAATGAGCGCATATTCACTAAAATAAGGCCTAAGCGCATCTAATTTGGATTGGTAGCGACCATCGAGAGGGGAAAGGGCGTTGAGGGTGGTGAGTGACATAAAGGTTCGTATAGCAGTCAATAAACCGTTATTTTACCTTAAATTTGGAGCTACGTTTTTATGGGTTTTAATCCCTACATTTTATAAATAAATTGTTTATATCTATTTAGTGCATATTTTGCTGCTCTGCGGGCCGCCTAAATATTGGCCAGCAAAGCATTTTTTCTTTAGATATCGATTTGATATTTAAACCACCAGCATATCCACAAACACGTTCACTGGCGTAGCTTCTAGCTTAGCTTGGTCTAAACACAAGGCTAAAATATCCGCCTGTTTTTGTGTATCAAACTTACGTGCTAAGTTGACTTTGAATTTTTTCACTAACTCTGGAATGCCCTCGCCGCGACGGCGACGGTGACCAATTGGATATTCCACCGCAATCTTGTCTGAGCTTGTGCCGTCTTTAAAAAACACCTGAATTGCATTGGCAATCGAGCGTTTTTCTGGGTCGTGATAGTCTGTTGTATATTCAGCTTTTTCAACACAAGTCATTTTGCTGCGAATCGCGTCAATACGTGGGTCAGCGGCTGCCGCGTCTTCGTAATCCAGCGCTGTCAAATTGCCCTTAAGCAAGCCAACTGCCGCCATATATTGAATACAATGGTCGCGATCAGCTGGGTTATCCAGCGGCCCAGTTTTGTCGATAATACGGATTGCGGACTCATGGGTAGTAATGACGATTTTATCAATTTGCGCGATTTGTTCTAAAGTTTGTAATTCACTACCCACTTGCGCGTTAAGTTGAATGGCGCATTCCACCGCAGTTTGCGCATGAAATTCTGCAGGAAAGCTGATTTTAAATAACACTTGCTCCATCACATAGCTACCGTAATCCCGCTGAAATTTAAAGGCATTGCCTTTAAATAGCACATCGTAAAACCCCCATGTTTTTGCAGTCAGTGCGCTTGGGTAGCCCATTTCGCCTTGCAAGGTTAGCCATGCCAATCTAACTGCTCTAGAAGTTGCATCGCCTGCCGCCCACGATTTGCGCGAGCCAGTATTTGGGCTATGACGATACGTGCGCAAACTTTGGCCATCTACAAATGCGTTAGAAACCGCATTGATGATATCTTCTTTGTTTCCGCCAAGTAATTTCGTTACCACCGCAGTCGAAGCGATTTTTACCAAAATCACATGATCTAAGCCAACTCGGTTAAAGCTATTTTCTAAAGCAAATACGCCTTGAATCTCATGTGCTTTAATCATGGCGGTCAGCACATCTTTAATGGTGAGTGGTGCCTTCCCTTCCGCTACGTTTTTGCGTGAAACATAATCTGCACAAGCCAAAATGCCGCCTAAATTGTCTGAAGGATGTCCCCACTCGGCTGCCAGCCAAGTGTCGTTGAAATCTAGCCAACGAATCATCGCGCCGATATTAAATGCAGCCAGAATCGGGTCGAGTTGGTAGCTGGTGCCTGGCACTTTTGCGCCATTTGGCACCACTGTGCCTGGAATGACTGGGCCTAGCACTTTGGTGCAAGCGGGGTAATCAAGCGCCTCGAAACCACAGCCTAGTGTATCCATTAAGCAATTACGGGCGGTATCAAACGCTTCGTCAGATTGAATGGTAAAGTCTGCAACATAATTGGCAATATCGACAATTACTTGATCTGGGGCAGGGCGAACGTTTGAGATATGGGCGGACATGCTACTACTTTCTGAAAATTTGATTGAGAATTAACGTTTATTTAAAGGGACAAAGGGGCGATTTTCTGGCCCTGTATATTCCGCATTCGGGCGAATTATTTTATTGTCAATGCGCTGTTCGATGATGTGCGCAACCCAACCCGTGGTACGTGAAATGACGAATATAGGGGTGAACATGTTTGTAGGGATGCCCATCATGTGATAACTGGACGCGCTGTACCAGTCTAAATTTGGAAACATCTTTTTTTCGCGCCACATCACTTCCTCTATACGTGAAGATACGTTAAACAGCGTCATATTGCCGTTATCTTCGCTTAATTTACGCGAAACTGTTTTTATTGACTCGTTGCGTGGGTCAGCGATTGTATACACAGGATGTCCAAAACCAATGATGATTTCTTTTTTGGCGATACGCGCCAAAATATCCGCCTCGGCTTCATCAGCGTTTTTATAGCGTTCGATAATTTCCATTGCGGCCTCATTGGCGCCGCCATGTTTCGCGCCTCGAAGCGCACCAATGGCGCCTGTAACGCTGCTATACATATCAGACAAGGTGCCTGCAATCACTCTGGCTGTAAACGTGCTTGCGTTAAACTCATGTTCTGCGTATAACACCAGTGAAGTGTTCATGGCATCAATGTGTAGTTGGCTGGGTGCTTTGCCATGTAACACATGCAAAAAGTGCGCGGCGATTGAGTCATCGTCAGTCTCAACTTCAACACGTTTACCATTGTGACTAAAGTGGTACCAATACAATAAAATCGAGCCGAAGCAAGCGATTAAACGATCGCCTAAACTTTTGGCGGCTTCAATATTTCGGCTAGCATCTTCAGGTTCTAATGTACCCAGCATGGCGCAACCTGTGCGCATGACGTCCATTGGATGAGCGTTTTTAGGGATTTGCTCTAACACCGTTTTAAGTGCGGCTGGCAACCCGCGCAGTGTTTTAAGTTTTTGATGGTATGAGGTTAGTTGCGCCTTACTTGGCAACTCACCATGAATTAGTAAATAAGCCACTTCTTCAAACGTAGCATATTTGGCCAGATCAATAATGTCATAGCCACGATAATGCAAATCGTTGCCAGTGTGACCAACTGTGCAAACGGCTGTAGAACCAGCGTTGACACCAGCAAGTGCTACGCCCTTTTTCTTTTTAGGTTCGTGTGAAGTTGTAGTTGTTTCCATTGCTACTTTCCCCTTAATGGCTTCCTTACTATTTATTCTCGCTAAACAGACTATCAAGTTTTTGCTCAAACGCGTGATAGCCCAAGTACTCGTAAAGCTCTGCGCGGCTTTGCATTAAATCGACAACATTCTTTTGCGTGCCTTCTTTACGCACTGTTTGATAGACTTTAAGTGCGGCCTGATTCATGGCACGAAATGCCGATAGCGGGTATAGCACCATGCTTACATCAGCATTTGCCAGTTCATCCACGGTAAATAAAGGGGTGCTACCAAACTCGGTTATGTTTGCTAGAACAGGTACTTTGACCGCGTCTACAAATTGCTTGTACATACTGAGTTCAGTCATCGCTTCGGGGAATATCATGTCTGCCCCAGCTTCAACGCAAGCACAAGCACGGTCAATTGCCGATTGCAAACCTTCAACCGCCAGCGCATCAGTACGCGCCATTATGACAAAACTGCTGTCAGTCTTCGCATCCACCGCAGCTTTTACCCGGTCGACCATTTCAGTTTGAGAAACGACCGCTTTGTTTGGGCGATGACCGCAGCGCTTGGCGCTCACTTGGTCTTCAATATGCACTGCTGCTGCACCTGCTTTAATGACTGATTTCACAGTGCGCGCAATGTTAAAGGCGCCACCAAACCCTGTATCAATATCCACCAGCAAAGGTGTCTCTACTGCATCGGTAATACGTCTCACATCAATTAACACATCTTCTAGTGTTGAGATGCCCAAATCTGGCAAGCCGAGTGAGCCAGCAGCCACACCGCCACCTGATAAGTACAAGGCTTTATAGCCAGTTTGCGTGGCCAGCATGGCATGATAGGCGTTAATGGCGCCGATAATTTGCAGCGGCTTTTCAGCAGCGATAGCTGCGCGGAAACGTGCGCCTGCAGAATTTAATGTGCTCATGAGAAAAACCTTTTATACGCTTCGTCAGAGATGGCAACACCTGTCAATTTGGCTTTTTGTAAAATTTCCCAAAAATAGCGATAAGTTGCCCTATCGTGCAGTTCGCCCTCGTATTGAATCGGGCCCCAAGCCACATCCTGCGCAGCTATCAGAATATTAGCGGCATCGGCCACTTCGTCGTAATTGGGTTTCATGGCATCCACAATGGCTTGGATTTGCGTGGGGTAAATGCTCCACATGCGCATAAAGCCAAACTCATTGCGGGCGCGGCCTGCATCACTTTGCGTGGTTTCTACATTTTTAAGATCTAAGGTCACGTTGTGTGCCGGCACAACGCCATTTGCCAGAGCAGCGGCTACCACTTCAGTTTTGGCGCGAGCTAACAATTTGTGCTCAAATTGGCCTGGGCTGCGCATTGCGCTGGCGGGAATGGCGCCGTGATGCGCGCTGACAAAATCCATCAAACCAAAGTCCAGTACTTGTACCCAAGGCAATTTGGCGATTTCGTGTACTTGATTCAAGGCGCCGTGCGTTTCAATCAAGATGTGGACAGGGATAACCCGTTCAATGCCATTGAATGCAGCGGTTTTTTGAATATAGGCAATCATCTCGCTGGCTTGCGCCAAGCTAGTACATTTAGGAATGGTGATATAACTCAGCAATTTACCTGCGCCGCTGACCAAAATATCAATATCTTGTTTCCAAGCAGGGTGTGTGTAATCGTGAATGCGTGCCCCCGCCATTTTTTGCACATTGGCTTCACTATTGAGTACACGCACAATCATCTCAGCATGCTCAACTTCTTGGCCGCTGGCGGCGCCATCTTCACAGTCGCAGGTAATATCAAACACCGCACCAGGTGCATTTGAGTTGTTGGCGTCTTGTAGGCTTAAAGCTTTTAAGATGAGCTTTTCGCTACCAGCAAAATGTTCGCAGGCAGGAATGAGTGGAAACGGTTTTTCACCGCCGAATAAAGCGTCATTTGGATGTACCATATTATTGTTTTCCTCTACGTGGCATCAGCACGGTATAGTCTAAATCGAGCACCACATTGGGGTGGTAACCACTTTCAGTTTTGATATTATCAATATCGCCCACTGGCATATTTTTTATTCCCACCATACGCAAGCGCAAAGCAGCAACATCAATGCGCTCAGGCAACGCCCAAGTGTCTAACACTTCGGTACGTATATATATCGTGTCGCCTGCAAAGCTGGGGTTGGCATGTGTGCCAGCATTAATGGCTAAAATAGAAATCGCATTTTCTAGGCCTTCATAGCTCAGTGCGCGACATATAGAAATGACTACACCGCCGTATACCAATCGTTGACCAAAGCTTGAGGTGCGCATCAAGTGATCATCAAAATGCAAACGGGCATTGTTTTGATATAGACGCGTTGCCATCGAATGCTCTGCCGGGTTAATGGTCATACCAGCGGCATGGTTGATGCGCTCGCCGACTTGGTAGTCTTCCCAATAATACTGACCACCAGTCACTTTGGCATCAAAGTTAGCTGCCGAAAAATAACTGGGTAGTTGCAAGTTTTCGGGCGCAACAACGCTTGGTAGCGTGGGTACAACAGTTGTAGGTGCTGGGGCATCTAAATTAGATTTATGTAGCATCACCCAGCGCACCCAGCTCAATACGGGCTCGCCGCGTTGATTGATGGCAGTCGAGCGCACCCAAACGACACCGCTTTTACCGTTGGAGTTTTGTTTTAAACCAATCACCTGGCTGGATGTAGAAAGCGTGTCGCCAACAAGAACAGCCTGTAAAAAGCGCACATCGGCATAACCTAGATTAGCTACTGCATTTACCGAAATATCAGGCACAGTTTTGCCAAACGCGATATGAAAAGTAAGCAAATCATCTACGGGGGTGGTTTTATAGCCTAAACTTTGCGCAAATGGCGCGCTGCAAAATAAAGGTTGGCGCGCACCATACAGTGCAATATACAGCGCACAATCGCCCGCGCTAATTGTGCGTGGCGTGGCATGCTGAATCACTTCATTTAGTGTGAAATCTTCAAAAAAACGACCTGTGTTTACTTTTTGATGGCTAATTTTATTGGTCATATATATTCTTCTTCTAATTCAGCAATCATGTCGTGCAGTTTTAACAAGCGGACGGCAGCCTTAATGTGGTGGTGTTCTACCAATCTGTCGTTAACGACAACCGTGCCTAAGCCTTTTTCGTTGGCGTTTTTAAGTGCTTGTATAATCATACGCGCGTCATTCACCTCACCACTTTTTGGTGTGTAAGCATCGTTGCTATAGGCGATTTGCGATGGGCTGATGAGTGTTTTACCATCAAACCCCATGTCGCGACCTAATCGACATGCATATTCAAAAGAATGCATATTTTTAAAATCACTAGTAATGCCGTCCACTACACAGCGGCCATAGGCACGTGCTGCTAATATCACCATAGACAATGCCGTTAAAATAGCGCTTTGCTCATGTGTGACGCGTGCATGTAACTGCGAAGTTAAATCTGAAGTCGCCATCATCATGCAAACAATTCGGTCTGAGGCAGCAGCAATTTCTTTGACATTTAATACCGCAAGTGGGCTTTCTATCATCACCATGATAGGCATATGGCTGCCGCCAGCTGCATCCAATAATTTGAGTGCGGTATGCACATGCTCTGCGGACTCTATATTTGGAAAAAGTATGGCATTAGCACCGATATTGGCCACGGCTTTAATATCGTCGTGACCCCAAATGGAGTCAAGATTATTCACGCGCACAATGACCTCACGTGCGCCATAACCGCCTTGTTTGATTGCAGCCACAATGTTATGACGCGACTCAATTTTGGCGTCTATTAAGATAGGATCGCCAAGATCGAGTATGACAGCGTCTGCAGGCAAGGTGCGTGCGCGATCCAAATAGTGCAGGTTACAGCCTGGCACATATAGCACAGAGCGGCGTGGGCGAAAGCAATGTTCCATAGAGTGGTCTTTAACTATTATTTAGTTGCAGTGATTATATAGACGGCTTTTAGAGGCTGTCAACAAATATCTTATGTCTTATATAAGATAAGTCTTGTATAAGATATAAATTACTAGACTATTTTTATTTGATGTGTTTTAATTTGCCTTATCTACTTATGTAACTATATGCATGCAAAATTATTATGATAGATAAAACAATTAACGCACCCAACTATAGACCACTTTATGACCAAATTAAAGTGCTGCTTACCCAAAGTTTAATTGGGGGTGAATGGCGACCGGGCGAAATGATTCCCAGCGAAATAGACTTGGCTGGGCGATATAAGGTATCTCAGGGCACGGTACGTAAAGCCATTGATAGCCTGGCTAGCGAGAATATTTTAATCCGTCGTCAGGGTAAAGGCACCTTTGTTGCAACGCATAACGAAGAAGGTATCAAGCTGCGTTTTTTACGCTTAACTGCAGTGGATGGACACAAGGAAGTATTGCAAAACGAGCTATTAAGTTGCAATAAGGCTAAGGCAGATGCTCATATTGCGAAAGTGCTGGAGCTGAAAGCGGGCGCTTCACTCATAGAGGTGAAACGACTGCTTACATTTTCTGGTAGACCATTAATTTATGATCACATTATTGTGCCTGCTGCGCCATTTAAGGGCTTGAATGGTACGAGAGTTGAGGAAAATAATGGCTCTTTGTATAGCATGTATGAGACAGAGTACGGTGTCCGTATGATTAGGGCGGAAGAGCGGCTAACCGCCGTCGCCGCGAGCGGAGAAGTGGCAGAGGCGCTTAACTTAAAACAGGGTTTCCCTTTGCTGAGCATAGAGCGTGTTTCATACACCTATGGTGATAAACCTATGGAGTGGCGTTTAGGGCTCTGCTTGACGGATGATCACCATTACATGAGTGAATTGGAATAACAAAGGCCAAAATGGACGACCTAAAAAAACGCGCACTGGATTATCACCAGTTTCCGAAACCCGGAAAATTGAGTGTAGAGTCGTCAAAACCTTGTGCCACACAAGATGATTTGTCATTAACTTATACACCTGGTGTAGCAGAGCCGGTGCGAGAAATACACACTGACCCAGCCAATGCCTACAAGTACACCAATAAAGGCAACCTGGTTGCGGTAATTACTGACGGTACGGCGGTTTTGGGCTTGGGCAATATGGGTGCGCTTGCTAGCAAGCCGGTGATGGAAGGTAAAGCTGTCTTGTTTAAACGTTTTGCCGGTATTGATGTATTCGATATCGAAGTCAATGCAGCTACACCAGACGAATTTATTCAAACCGTGATGAATATTTCCCCTACGTTTGGCGGTATCAATTTAGAAGACATCGCTGCGCCACACTGTTTTTATATCGAAAACGAGTTAAAGAAACGGCTTGATATTCCTGTTTTTCATGATGACCAGCATGGTACCGCAGTGATTGTGGCAGCTGCTTTATTAAACGCACTTGAGCTACAAGGTAAAGTGTTGGCGACTGCAAAAATAGTGTTTTTAGGCGCAGGTGCAGCTGGCTGTTCGTGCGCTAAGCTATTAAAATTAATGGGTGCAACCAATATTACGATGGTCGATAGAACGGGCGTATTAGACACTTCGCGTGGTGATTTGCATGACAATAACCGTGAGTTGGCTATCGAACCAAGCCCCAATAAAAGACTTACAGACGTCATGCCGCAAGCAGATGTGTTTATTGGAGTTTCAGCTAAGAATGCCTTGGATGCCTCCCTAATCAAAGGCATGGCGAAAAATCCCATTATTTTTGCATTGGCAAACCCAGACCCAGAAGTATTGCCGAGCGTGGCGCATGCGATTCGCGACGACATTTTGATGGCGACTGGTCGCAGTGACTTCCCTAATCAAGTAAACAATGCCTTGTGTTTCCCATATTTGTTTCGTGGCGCACTAGACGCAAAAGCCACAAAGATTACCGAAGCAATGAAGATTGCAGCAGCACGCGCCTTAAGTGAACTCGCGAGAGAGCCAGTACCCGCTGACGTGCTTGAAGCATATAACCTGAAATCACTTGAGTTTGGGCGCGACTATATTATTCCCAAACCATTCGACAAGCGCTTATTAGCTAGGGTTTCGGGTGCAGTTGCAAGAGCAGCAAAAGAAAACTAAAAAACTAATATTTATTATGCAAAAAAATAGTACAAAAATTAAAAATAAAAATAGGCCTAAGAACCTGAATTTATTCACGATTCGCCTGCCGATTAATGCGGTGGTCTCCATTTTGCATCGCGCCTCAGGCATGGTGCTATTTGCCATGTTGCCATTGCTATTGCTGGCTTTGCAGTATTCGTTAAAGACACAACAAAGCTATACGCAATTGGAAGTGATATTTGATACATGGTTTATAAAGCTCCTGCTTATTGGGTTGGCATGGGCTTTTTTTCATCACTTTTATGCAGGCTTGCGGCACCTATTGCAAGACATCCATTGGATGACCAGCCTGCAAAAAGCACGGTTTTCTGGCCGCGTGGTGTTGTGGCTGGTAGGGATTTCAGTAGCGATTTTTGCAGTTGTGATTTGGTAACTTTGCTGGGTAATTTTACGTGTTAATTCAACTACTCACCAATAAATATCCTGGCATGCGCTTATGGCTTTCGCAACGCCTGAGTGCGCTCATGATGGCTGCATATATTTTATTGCTGGTGATATTGCTGGCAATTTATCAGCCAGCCAGTTACAACGATTGGCACGGCTTTGTAGCACCAATATGGTTTAGATTGGTGACTTTTGTTTTTTTTATCAGTCTTTTTATGCATGCTTGGTTAGGCGTAAGCGACGTATTTAAAGACTACATTTTTAATATAAAACTAAGAGCTTATTTACAGGCTATCGTTGATATTTTGCTAGTTACTTATTTAATTTGGGCAAGTTTTATTTTGTGGAATATATGAATTTAGAAACACATCAATTTGATGCAGTTATTATTGGTGGTGGTGGTGCAGGTCTGCGTGCGTCATTACAGTTGGCGGAAGCTGGCGTTAAGGTGGCGGTATTATCCAAAGTGTTCCCTACGCGTTCGCATACCGTGGCGGCACAGGGTGGCATTGCAGCGGCGTTAGGCAATGTGGCAGAGGATAAATGGCTGTGGCATATGTACGACACCATCAAAGGCTCTGACTTTTTAGGCGACCAAGACGCGATTGAGTTTATGTGTAAAAACGCTGCAAAAGCCATTATTGAGCTTGAGCATTTTGGCATGCCGTTTGATCGTTTAGACAATGGCAAAATATTCCAGCGCCCGTTTGGTGGCATGACGCAAAACTTTGGTGAAACGCCTATTTCTCGTACCTGCGCAGTGGCTGACAGAACCGGCCATGCCATGCTACACACCTTGTATCAACGCAATATCCAAGCCAATACACAATTTTTTGTGGAGTGGTTTGCGCTTGATTTAATTCGTGATAGCGATGGCGATGTACTGGGAGTGATTGCACTGGAGATTGAATCAGGTGAGATTCATATTTTTCAAGCTAAAACCACACTCATCGCAACAGGTGGCGCCGGCAGGATATTCCAAGCCAGTACCAACGCCTTTATTAACACTGGTGATGGCTTGGGCATGGCTATGCGCACAGGCCTGCCGCTGCAAGATATGGAATTTTGGCAATTTCATCCAACAGGAGTATTGCATGCCGGCGTATTGATTACCGAGGGTGTGCGTGGTGAAGGCGGCTATCTTGTGAATAGCGAGGGCGAGCGGTTTATGGAACGTTACGCGCCGCATGCTAAAGATTTAGCCAGTCGCGATGTGATTGCGCGCGCCTCAGCAACCGAAATAAAAGAGGGACGTGGTGTTGGCAAGAATAAAGATGCGGTATATTTAAAGCTAGATCATTTGGGCGAAGAGCTGATTAATAAGCGCTTGCCAGGCATCCGTGAAATTGCCAAAACCTTTGCCAATGTAGACCCGATTCACGACCCGATTCCTGTAGTACCAACCGCGCACTACATGATGGGCGGTATACCGACCAATCTTGATGGGCAAGTCGTGTTAGAAGGGGAAAAACCAGTAAATGGCTTGTACGCTGTAGGGGAGTGCGCTTGTGTTTCAGTACATGGTGCCAATCGTTTAGGTTCAAACTCATTGCTGGATTTGGTGGTATTTGGCAAAGCTGCTGGCGATAAAATGGTGGCAGAAATCGCACAAAACAAAGCGCATAAAGCATTGCCGACCAATGCCGCAGAGGCAACGCTAGCGCGTGTCAACCGCTTAGAAAACGCACAGGGGGAAAGCGTAGTTGAAGTAGGTGATGCGATGCGCAAAACCATGCAAACACATTGTGGGGTATTCCGCTTCCCAGATTTATTAAGTGCCGGCGTTGACGAGATTGATGCAGTGGCTGAACGTGCGCGTCGCATTGTAATTAAGGATAAAAGCCAAGTCTTTAACACAGCAAGAGTAGAAGCACTTGAGCTTGATAACTTGATAGAAGTGGCAGTTGCTACTATGCACGCGGCCAATAACCGCACTGAAAGCCGTGGCGCGCACGCGCGTGAGGATTACAGTGAGCGGGATGACGAAAACTGGTTAACGCATTCACTTTTTTACAAACAAAACAATCGCTTAGCTTATAAACCGGTACGCTTGAATCCGCTTACTGTGGAATCGTTCGAACCGAAAAAACGGGTGTACTGATATGGAAAAATCAAGTATGGCAAATAAAGTGAAATTTTCTATTTATCGTTATAACCCTGATACCGATAAAAAACCCTACATGCAAGAGTACGATATTTCCTTGCGTGACGAAGACCACATGCTATTAGATGCGTTGATTCGTATTAAAGAACACGATGAAACTTTAAGTATGCGTAAGTCGTGCCGTGAAGGCGTATGTGGCAGTGATGCCATGAATATCAACGGTAAAAATGGCTTGGCCTGCATTACAAAACTGATTGATTTAGAGCAGCCTATTGTGCTGCGCCCGATGCCGGGGTTGCCAGTGATTCGCGATTTGGTCGTCGATATGACACAGTTTTTTGAGCATTACAATTCGGTTAAACCTTACTTGGTCAACAACGATCCGTTGCCAGAGACCGAGCGTTTGCAGAGCCCAGAAGACCGCGCCAAATTAGATGGCTTGTACGAGTGTATTTTGTGCGGTGCTTGCACCACCTCATGCCCGAGTTTTTGGTGGAACCCAGATAAATTTGTCGGCCCCGCGGGTTTGTTGCAGGCTAACCGTTTCATTATGGACAGCCGCGACCAAGCGACTGAGGAAAGATTAGAAAATCTGGAAGATCCATACCGTTTGTATCGTTGCCACAACATCATGAATTGCGTTGAGGTGTGTCCTAAGAAACTCAACCCAAATGCAGCGATTGCCAATATTAAAGATTTAAAAATTGAGCGTGCGCGTGAAACTAAAAGCGTTAAAAAAGAGATTTCTATTAAGGCCATCTAGAAAATGATGAATGCTGAAAATTTGAGAGATGCAGAACAAAGACGATTGGCGTGGCGTTGCAGGCGCGGCATGCTAGAGCTGGATATCGTGTTGCAACGTTTTATGGCGCAGCATTTTAATGATTTAACACTAGATGAATTAAGCGCATTTGATGTGATGTTAGAACTGCCAGATAACGAGTTTTGGGATGTATTGCAGATGAAGAACTTACATTTAAAAAGTAAGGCACAACAATCAATCGTCGATAAAATACATGGCCTGCAAGCCACATAGATATTGGCTTCCAGAGCATATGTTTAGGGGTGAGGAATGAGTGAGCAAACTACATTAAATAAGACCAGCTTAGGGGACTATTGGCCAGGCATACAGCTGTATTACCCGCCAGTAAAATATGCGCCCAGTTTAGGTATTTACGAAGACATGGCACAAGCCAGTGCGCGCATGAAGAAGCACGCACATCATACTATTGCACATACGCTGGTTTTTGACTTGGAAGATGGTTGCCGCCAAAAAGTCATGAGCCGCGACTTGCTGCGACAGGAGCTACCTGAGCTACGCAAAGTTAATCAACGCGTGACGATTGCCATCCGCTGTAACTCTTTCCGCACTGATGAGTATGAGCTGGATATGCAGCTGGTGCGAGATATGGGTGAATACATCGATGTGGTGATGCTGGCCAAAGCAGGCGAAGTGTATGGTGCGGCAGAAGTGCGCGATTTATCAAGTCTGCTGCTGAGTGTGAATCCTCATATGACGATCCAACCGATTATCGAGCACCCCAAATCACTCAAAATAGCGCCAGAACTGATGCAATACAGCACAGTGAAACATGTGGTGTTTGGCATACACGATTTTTCAAAAGCCATGGGCATTCATATTACCGCTGAAGGCTGGATAGAAGAGCTGCAGTTTTATATGAATCAACTGATGTTTGAGGCGCGTATTGCAGGTAAAGGTGTAATTGGCGGTGTTGAAACGCTAATTGGTCAAAACATCATGCCAGAGAAATATTTAGAGCCGCATGATGTGCGCCGCTGGCTGGATTTGCACGGCGACACTGAATCGCGCGTTGTCTACAAACATGCCTGCCAAGAGGCCGCGATGGGTCTGACAGGCAAACAGGTGATTCACCCAGGGCATATTCATTTGTGTAAAACTGCCTATACACCATCGCCAACCGATGTGGCACAAAAAGTAGCCATCCTAAAAGCAGCAATAGAGGCAGATGCTTTGCACGGCGGCGCAATTAAGTTTGAAGGCGAAATGTTAGATCCACCGATGTTTGGCAAGGCCCTGCAAACCTTGCTGCGCGCACATGCTCTGCGCGCACTTAAGACCTCAGATATGGAGTTTGCAGTGCATGTGTTAGAACAATTGCCGGAACAGGTGGTAAGACAAAACTGGCCATATGGAGTATTGCTATGAAAATTCATTTTTCGTACGAATCGCCACGTTACGCAGTGCTCGAAATGTTCATGTACTTTGTGTACTTTCCGCTTTCTGTGCGCTGTGCGCCTTGCGATTCATCCCGAAATTCTGAATTTTAGGAAAGTTATTTAATGCAAAAATTTGAACAATTTCCAGAATGGCAATGGCAAATTCCTCGCCACTTTAATATTGGCATAGCCTGTTCAGACAAACACTTAGGCACACCACAAGCCGACAACATCGCCATGATTGTCGAGGATGACGTGCTTGGTACATTTACGATTACCTTTGCCGAGCTGGCGCATAAAACTGACCAGTTTGCGCAACTGTTACGTAATCTGGATGTAAAAGTAGGTGATCGCGTCTTGATCCGTCTGCCTAATAGCTTGGATTACCCAATTGCATTTTTAGGCGCCATGAAAATGGGGGCAATTTCTGTACCGACTTCGACGTTACTTACCGCAGAAGAAGTGAGCTATTTGGCCAAAGATTCCGGCGCAAGTGTGATGGTCACCGATGCAAAAGCCTGGGTAGGCATGGAAGCCTCTTTAGCAGAATGCTTGCCGGACATGCCTAATTTAAAGCATATTTTGCTGTCACAAACCGCTGATGCCATGCCACATGCTGACTTTAACGTGCTCAGCCTTGATAAAGCATTAAGTGCAATTTCTGAGTGTGGTACTGCTTATCACACTCAAGCGAATGACCCCGCCTACTTGGTGTATACCTCTGGCACAACCGGTTATCCAAAGGGCGTGCTGCATGCACATCGGGCCTTGCTTGGTCGTCAGCCTGCTGCAAGTTATTGGTTTAATTATTCAGATGCCACTGATGCAAAAGGAAATAACAAGTCTGACCGCATTATGCATTCAGGAAAATTCAATTGGACCTATGTGCTGGGCTCGGGCTTGATGGATCCATTGTATTTAGGACAGACGGTCATCGTGCACGAAGGTAAAAACGATGCGTTAACATGGTTGAACCTGATTCAAAAACATCAAGCAACCATATTTATTGGGGTTCCCACTATTTATCGCCAAATTCTGCAAAAAACCACAGCGACCAATCAAGACATCCCCAGCTTGCGTCATTACATGAGTGCGGGCGAACATTTGTCAGACGAGGTTTTAAGCCAATGGCGTGTGCGTTTTTGCCAGGATATTTACGAAGCAGTTGGCATGAGTGAGTTTTCTTATTATTTAAGCCAAAGTAAACACAGGCCGATTCGGCCGGGTTCTGCCGGCTTTCCGCAGCCTGGACACAATATCAAATTACTTGATCCTGAAACTTTAAAAGAAGTACCGATTGGTGAAGAAGGCATGATTAGCGTGCCGCTGAATGACCCGGGTATTTTTTTAAGGTACTGGAATTTAGATGATGAAACTGCAAAATATAAGCACGATGGCTACTTTTTTACTGGGGACTATGCAAAATATGATGTAGATGGCTACATCTGGTTTTTAGGCCGTAAAGATGACATCATCAAGAGTTTTGGCTACCGCGTTTCACCTTACGAGATAGAGCGCGTGTATAAAGGCCACCCTGATGTCGCGGATTGTGCTGCCGTGGGCGAAGAGATTGAAAAAGACAAGCTGCTTGTGGTGATTTATGTGATATTAAAACCTGATGCGGTCACAAGCCCAGATGAGTTAGTGGCCTTTGGTAAACAACATTTAGCTGCATATAAAACACCCAAAACCGTTTATTTGGCCAAGGATTTCCCACGCACCAAAAATGGTAAAATATTACGCAAAGACATTAGTCCTAATATTGCAATTGCTAAATCTTCACGATAATCAAGATGACCACTATTAAACAAGCCGATTTTATTCAAAGTATCGCTGATGCTCTGCAATATATTTCGTATTACCATCCGACTGATTATATTCAGGCATTGGGCGAGGCTTATCAATTAGAGGAGTCACCCGCTGCTAAAGACGCCATTGCACAGATTATCACTAACTCCAGAATGTGTGCTGAAGGTAAGCGGCCTATCTGCCAGGATACTGGCATTGTTGTTGCTTTTGTTAAGGTAGGCATGCAGGTGAAATGGGATGCCCAAGGTGAAATAGAACAGCTAGATATTCAGCAAATGGTTAACGAAGGTGTGCGGCGCGCTTATTTATTACCAGAGAATAAATTGCGTGCATCCATCGTAACTGAGCCGGCTGGAAGGCGTGCCAATACTAAAGATAACACGCCTGCCGTTGTGCATGTTTCGCTGGTGGCGGGTGATAAAGTTGAAATAAGTATCGCAGCAAAAGGCGGCGGCTCAGAGAACAAAGCCAAGCTTGCGATGTTGAATCCGAATGACAGTATTGTGGATTGGATATTGGAAGTTGTGCCCCAAATGGGTGCGGGTTGGTGTCCCCCAGGTATGTTGGGCATTGGCATTGGTGGCAGTGCAGAAAAAGCAGTGCTACTCGCCAAAGAGTCGTTGATGGCACCGATTGATATGCATGAATTGAAATTAAAGGATAAGAAAAACCTTAGCCGAATAGAAGAGCTGCGCTTAGAAATTTTTGAAAAAGTGAATAATCTCGGTATTGGTGCGCAAGGATTAGGTGGTTTGGCGACCGTCTTGGATGTGAAAATTCTGGATTATCCAACCCATGCCGCCAGCTTGCCAGTGGCGGTCATTCCAAATTGCGCAGCGACTCGGCATATACATTTTGTGCTGGATGGCTCAGGTGTAGCGGAACTTGCGCCGCCCGATTTATCCAGCTACCCGGATGTACATTGGGCGCCAAGCGCACAAGCGAAAAGGGTGAATATTGATATATTAACTAAGGCGGATATTGCCAATTGGCAAGCGGGCGAGACGTTGTTATTAACAGGAAAAATCCTGACTGGCCGCGATGCTGCACATAAGCGTATTGCAGCAATGGTGGCAAAAAATGAAACATTACCGGTAGATTTTACCAATCGTTTCATCTATTACGTTGGCCCAGTCGATGCTGTAGGCGATGAAGCGGTAGGCCCAGCAGGCCCTACTACAGCAACACGTATGGATGATTACACAGAATTAATGTTGGGGCAGCTTAACATGCTTGGCAGTATTGGTAAGGCAGAGCGTGGTGAAGAAGCACTGGCTGTGATTAAAAAATATAAGTCCGTGTACCTTATGGCTGTAGGCGGCGCGGCTTTTCTGGTCAGTAAAGCCATTAAGAAATCACGCGTGGTCGCTTTTGCGGATTTGGGTATGGAAGCGATTTATGAGTTTGATGTAGTAGATATGCCCATCACGGTAGCGGTGAGCGCTGCCGGCGAATCTGTACATCAAACAGGCCCAGCACTGTGGAAAGAAAAAATTGCGCAACATAAGGTAATCGATATACATAGTGTATAAGAGTGATTGTGTATAAAGTCACACAGTAAGTAGCACCTTAAGCGTTAATATCAGTCATAATTTATGAATGTTTTTTTGGGGCTGACCATAAAATGACAAAACTGATATTAACTGCGTGCATGCTTTTCTGCACTAATACTTCTAATGCTGAAGACATATTAGATTATCTGACCGACAAAGATGGCAAGTACACTGGCCCCACGGTGGAGCAAAATGTAGCGGTGATGGACACCGACAAGAATGGCTTTGCTGATGTGCTGGAAGTTCGCGCATTTTTAGTGCTTAAACACGGTAAAGATTATCAAAAAGCACTGCTAGACAGGTGGGAAGTGCGTGCAATGGGCGGTGGCTGCCCAATCCCGTTTGCTAAAGAATTTGTATCAGAGAGTAGCAACTAGCTTAAATCGATAAGCTTAATGTTTTGAGTACTTCAGAGTACATGCAAAATATGAAAGGTGGATGATTTAGGCTGGTTTATAATCCAACTTTACTAAAATTTTATTTTAAAGAGCAATAATTTACATGTTAAAAGCTTACCAATTACACGTCCAAGAGCGTGCCGCACAACAATTACCCCCTTTACCTTTGAGTGCTGAACAAGTAGCCTCGTTAGTTGAGTTACTTAAAAGTCCTGCCAAATCTGACGAGGCTTTATTACTCGATTTGCTCGAGAATCAAACGCCAGCAGGTGTAGACCAAGCGGCTTATGTCAAGGCAGCATTTTTGGCTGATATAGCCAAAGGCGTTGCAACTTCACCTTTGATTACACCTGAAAAATCAGTGCAGCTACTAGGCACCATGTTGGGTGGCTATAACGTTCAGGCTTTGGTGGAACTGCTAAGCACGCCCATGGCAGCACATGCGGTTAAGGCTTTAAGCAATACCATTTTGATGTTTGATGCATTTCACGATGTTGATTTGTTAATGAAATCTGGCAATACGCACGCCAAGAAGCTCATGGAGAGTTGGGCAAATGCCGAATGGTTTACCAGTAAACCAGTGTTGGCAAATCAACTAAAAATGGTGGTGTTTAAAGTCGATGGCGAAACAAATACCGACGATTTAAGCCCCGCGCAAGATGCCTGGAGCCGGCCTGATATTCCGCTTCACGCCAAAGCCATGCTGATTAATAAAATGCCTGATGGCTTAGCTAAAATTGATACATTAAAGAAAAAAGGCTTGCCACTAGTATATGTAGGTGATGTGGTAGGAACCGGCTCTTCACGCAAATCTGCCATTAACTCTGTGCAGTGGTTTATGGGTAACGATATCCCTAACATTCCCAATAAGCGCACAGGCGGTGTCATTTTAGGCGCGAAAATCGCCCCAATTTTCTTTAATACCGCGGAAGACTCTGGTGCGTTGCCGATTCAGTGCGATGTATCCAAAATGCAGACCGGTGATGAAATCACCATTTTCCCCTATGAGGGTAAGGTGGTGAATGAGACAGGCGAGGTCATCTCTAACTTTGAGCTGAATCCTGTCACGATTCCAGACGAAGTGCGTGCTGGTGGCCGCATACCTTTAATCATTGGTCGTGGTTTAACCGCCAATGCGCGTAAGGCTTTAAATTTACCAGAGACGGATATTTTCATTAAAGCTACGCCATCAGTGGTTTCAACCAAAGGCTACACATTGGCGCAAAAAATGGTGGGTCGTGCCTGCGGTTTGCCTGAAGGCGTTGGCGTAAGGCCAAATACCTATTGCGAACCAAAAGCGACTACAGTGGGTTCACAAGACACCACTGGTGGTATGACGCGCGACGAGCTAAAAGAATTAGCTTGCTTGGGCTTTAGCAGTGATTTGGTCATGCAAAGTTTCTGCCACACTGCCGCATATCCAAAACCAGTGGATATCAAGCTGCAACACAGCCTGCCAGAATTTATGAGTAGTCGTGGCGGTGTTTCTCTGCGCCCTGGCGATGGCGTGATTCACTCATGGTTAAACCGTTTGATTCTGCCTGATACGGTTGGTACTGGCGGTGATTCACATACGCGTTTCCCAATTGGTATTTCTTTCCCTGCGGGTTCTGGACTGGTCGCCTTTGCGGCTGCCACAGGCGCCATGCCGCTAGATATGCCAGAGTCAGTATTGGTGCGCTTTAAAGGTGAAATGCAGCCTGGTATTACCTTGCGTGATTTGGTCAATGCAATCCCATACGCGGCTATACAAGAGGGCACTTTAACGGTAGGAAAAACCAACAAAAAGAATGTATTTAATGGCCGTATTTTAGAGATTGAAGGTTTGCCTGATTTAAAAGTTGAGCAAGCATTTGAGTTTGCCGATGCTTCTGCAGAGCGCTCCGCTAACGGATGTACCGTTCTGTTAGATAAAGCCCCAGTGATTGAGTTTTTAACGTCTAATATTGTGCTGATGCAAAATATGATTGAAAACGGCTACGAAGACGCACGCACTTTGCAACGCCGTATTGAGAATATGCAAGCTTGGTTGGCCAAACCTGAATTACTAAAACCAGATGCAGATGCCGAATATGCACATGTGATTGAAATTGATTTAGCCACCATTACAGAGCCATTAGTGGCTTGCCCAAATGACCCCGATGATATTAAACCGATGTCTGCAGTGGTTGGCGATAAAATTGATGAGGTGTTTATCGGTAGCTGTATGACCAACATCGGCCATTATCGCGCTGCGGCAAAAGTGCTGGAAGGCACAGGTAATATTCCTACCCGTTTGTGGATTGCTCCGCCAACCCGTATGGATGAAGCGCAATTGCGTGATGAGGGTGTGTATTCCGTATTTGGTATCGCGGGTGCGCGTACTGAGATTCCTGGTTGTAGCCTATGTATGGGTAACCAAGCGCGCGTGGCGGATAAAGCGACGGTATTTAGCACCAGTACACGTAACTTTGATAACCGCATGGGTCGTGATGCCCGTGTTTACTTGGGTTCAGCTGAGTTGGCGGCCGTGTGTGCCAAATTAGGCCGTATGCCTAGCCATGCCGAATATATGGAAACTGTGGGCAATAAGCTGGCTAATACTGCAGAAATCTATAAGTATCTAAACTTTGATCAAATGACCGAATACAAAGCGGCATTGGATACCTTAAGCAGCGGCAAAAAAGTGATTCCGATTGCTGAAGCTGTATAGCAATTAATGGGTAAAATTAGCGAGAAATATCCATTTGGTAAGTTTAATTGGAAAGACTGGCGCGTTATGCTGCCAGTCTTTTTAATATTAGCCGCACTCGTCTATCTTGGATATTACTACCAAATCGATCACAAGGTCATTCTCGGGTCAACAATACTGATTGGTCTGCTATCAGGCGCTTTTGCTTGGCTTGTCGGTGTTATCGGCTTAGTGCCATTTATTGGGCCAATTCTTGTAAAAGTGCTCAGCATAGGCTTTATATGGCTGCTTAATGCGGTGGGCTATGTGGTTGCGTATATTGCAATTAAGCGAGGCTACAGTAAAGATGTGTTGACCTATCGTGGAATCACCATTGCACTCATTGTGGGTATCGTCATTGGCTACATCATTGCGCAATATATCTAATCAGTTTAGAAAATTAGGTGATTACCTGCCAGCGATTTTCTTTTTTGCGGGCTTTATTTGGGATGCGCTGACAATAGGTCGCAATGTCGCGGCAACGGATTTAATCATTTTCGCTGGTTATTTATTGGGTGCTGGATTGATTCTTTTTGTGACTAGCCGCCCGAGTTTTATTCTGGCGGACGAAGCCAAATTACCCACACGTCTATATGCCATTATCACTTCCCGTTGGCCATATTTTTTGCTGCAATTCTTATTTGGCAGCTTGTTAAGCGCACTTTTTATCCTATATTTTAAAAGTTCTAGTCATTGGCTGGCATGGCTGATGTCTTTATTGTTAGCAAGCTTGCTGGTTGCAAATGAGTTTTTAGAAGATCAATACAGGCGCTTTACCGTGAGTTGGGCACAGTTTGGCTTATGCGCCATGTTGCTATTCAACTTTGCCTTGCCGTTTTTGCTGGGTAGTGTACTTAGTATTTGGTTTTACTTAAGTACGCTATTAGGGGCGATGCTGGCTTATTGGCTGTATAGAAAAACGCCGAATCACTTAGGCAGCATTTGGCCAGTTTCAGCCATTGCGGGCATATTAATGCTGGCGTATGCGGTGGATATGATTCCGCCAGTGCCATTGGTTAAGCGCGATATTGCCATGGCTTATGCCATCGAAAAAGTGAATGGAAAATATCAGTTAAGCCAGCAGAAATCCCCCTGGTGGGTATTTTGGCGTACAAGCAGTGATGATTTACAGGTGCAAAGCGGACAGCGTATTTATTGTTTTTCTACCATTTTTGCCCCTGCAGGTTTAAAGACCAAGCTGTTTCACGATTGGCAACTGCATACCAAACGAGGTTGGGTTTTACAATCGCGTGCAAGTTTTACGGTGAGTGGTGGCCGTTACAATGGGTTTAGAGGTTATACCTACAAAAGCAACCCAGTTGCTGGCGATTGGCGCGTAGTGGTTAAAACTGAGAACGAAAAAACCATTGCAGTGCATAAATTTACAGTACGTAATTTAAGTTCTACTGAGGGGGCTAATGCCCCTCAGTATATTTTGCGCAGTTATTAATGAATGTCCGAATTGCTAATGCTTGGTATCGTTGTGCGACATCAGCTTATCAATGTAAGCGATAGCAACCGCAGAGAACACAAACGTCATGTGAATCACCGTTTGCCACAGCAGTACTTTATCGGTTAGATTTTCCGCATTGATAAACGTTTTAAGCAGGTGAATCGATGAAATGCCGATAATCGCAGTCGCCAGCTTTACCTTAAGCAGATTGGCATTTACATGCGATAGCCAATCGGGTTCGTCAGGATGACCGCTCAAGTTGAGGCGTGACACAAAGGTTTCATAACCGCCCACGATTACCAT
>JAKFDL010000070.1:0-16759 GCA_036676175.1 Methylotenera sp.
GCATTAAAACTGACAGGGATTAACAGCGGCTGCATCGGTACAGTTTTATTATCGAGCGCGTTTTTAAGCTGCTCATACATAATGCGCTCATGCGCGGCATGCATATCAATTACCACTAAACCCAACTTATTTTGCGCGAGGATATACACGCCATGAATTTGCGCCACAGCAAAACCTAGCGGAAAATCTTCTGCTGATTTGGCTAGCTGATTATTATCAAGCTCATCCGCATAACAAACAGGGCTCACAAACTGGCGCTCTGTCTGGTTATTTGAACCAATTAGAGTTTCATAAAATGTGCCTGACTGATTCGCGCTTAAGTTAATCTGCGTTTGATATTGCGGGTAATTTGGCGCACTTGCATATGATGAAGAGAATGGATTATGCGCAGCTTGGCTGGCAGTCGCCGCATTGGATAAACCAGTGGGTGTAGCCAGGTTTTTGTTCAGGGAATGAAAAATAAAGCGGTGAATGGCTTGGCCATCCCTAAACCGCACCTCGGTTTTGCTGGGGTGCACGTTGACATCCACTAAATTCGGGTCGCACTCCAAAAACAGCACAAATGCGGGGTGGCGGTCATGGTGCAATACATCCTGATAGGCTTGGCGTATGGCGTGCGCAATCAATTTATCGCGCACAAAACGACCATTCACATACACATATTGCGTATCGCGGCTATTGCGATTAAACGTGGGCTTGGCGGCCATACCCCACAGCCTTAAACCAGCAGCATCTTCATCAACACTGATACTTTCAGCGGCAAATTCTGCACCTAGTACTTCGCTGAACCTTTTTGCCGGCTCACTGGCAGCATAACGGCTAAGCGCTCGGCCATTATGTTGCAGCATAAACGCAACGTCAGGCCTTGAAAGCGCAACGCGGTTAAATGCCTCTTCGCAATGACCAAACTCAGTGCATTCAGTTTTTAAAAATTTACGCCGCGCAGGCGTATTAAAATATAAATCGTTGACTTCTACGATGGTGCCAATATCCAAGCCCGTAGGCTCTAGCGGCGCTATTTCACTACCCTCTGAGGCGATGCGCCAGGCATGTTTTTGAGAAGGATCGCGGCTGGAAATCACACGACTTGAAATAACGGTACGGGAAACCGAGGCGATACTCGCTAACGCCTCGCCTCGAAAGCCGAGGCTGGCAACTGCTTCTAAATCTTCGAGAGTGGCAATTTTGCTGGTGGCGTGGCGGGTTAAAGCCATTGCAAGGTCATCTTGCAGAATACCACTGCCATTATCAGTGACTTTTAACTGCTTAACACCGCCTTGAATAAGTGATACCTGAATATCGCTAGAACCCGCATCAAGACTGTTTTCCAGTAACTCCTTTAGTGCAGATGCAGGCCGTTCAACGACTTCTCCCGCAGCGATTTGACTAATGAGTTGGTCTGGCAGTAGTCGAATCGAGTTTAGGCTTATTTGCATAGCGCCATTTTACCTGCTTTTTTATTTTAATTAAGTGTGTTTAAAATTGCTTCACCAACCACTTAACACTATTTTACCGATGGTATTACCTGCTTCAATCTGTGCGTGGGCTTTACGCAAGTTTTCGGCATTGATAGGACTTAATACTTGATTAAGCGTGGTTTTGATGCTGCCGTTATCAATTAACTGGCTGATCTTAGCCAGTATTTCACCTTGCACTGCCATATCCGGTGTTTGAAACATGGAGCGCGTAAACATAAATTCCCACACAAAAGTAGCACTCTTGGTTTTAAGCAAATCCAAATTTACTGACTTCGTAGTTTCTACAATGGAGCAGATTTTTCCCTGCGGTTTGATTAGTGTCGCCATGGCTTCAAAATAGCCATCAGTATCGTTATTACACAATATATAGTCAGGCTGAATGTTTAATGCAGTCATTTCAGCGAGTAAGTCATGGTGATTCACCACGACATCTGTACCTAAGCTTTTTACCCATGTTGCTGTTTCTGGCCTTGAAGCTGTTGCGATGACATGCAGGCCTGCAACTACTTTTGCCAACTGAATCGCAATAGACCCTACGCCACCGGCTCCCCCAATGATTAACAGACTTTTAGCCTGATTGTTGCTGGATTCTTGTGCAATGCCTAAGCGATCGAACAGCGCTTCCCAGGCGGTGATCGCCGTGAGCGGTAAAGCGGCAGCTTGCTCAGCAGTTAGGGTGCTAGGCCGATGTGCCACAATGCGCTCATCCATAGCTTGGTATTCTGCATTACAGCCTGGCCGGGTGATATCTCCTGAGTAATAAACCATATCACCAACTTTAAACCTTATCACTTGGGCGCCCACCTCCACCACCTCGCCAGTGGCATCCCAGCCTAACACTTTAGGCGTCAGCTCAACCTTATCTTTGGGTTTGCGCACCTTTGTGTCTACGGGGTTGACTGCTATCGCAGCCACTTTCACCAGCAAGTCACGCGCTTGCACCAGAGGCATTGGCAGTTCAATATCTTGCAATGATTTTGGGTTGTTGATAGGTAAGTAATGGGTTAAGGCAATAGCTTTCACAATTCTTCTCCTTTGTGATGGCAATTCCATAATTTTGCATTTGGCGTTTCAATTAAGAAACCTGCCACATTTGTTATTAACTACTTAAAAAATTATCTATTTTTTGCCAAGGCTGGGTTACTGGCAAAATATTTTTTAATACCGCTCAAGATCGAATCGACCAGCTTGTCTTGGTAGTTGTCATCAAGTAGCTTTCTCTCTTCTTCCGGGTTACTGATAAATGCCGTCTCTACCAATATCGACGGGATATCTGGGGACTTTAACACCGCAAACCCAGCTTGCTCGACATGTTTTTTATGCAGTTTATTTACATCAGCTATATGCCCCAATACTGCTTTACCCAACTTTAAGCTGTCGTTAATGGTGGCCGCTTGCGATAAATCTAGCAGCGTTTTTGCCAGCACCGGGTCTTTACCCCCCAAGCTCACACCACCAATCAGGTCAGACTCATTTTCCTTTTTAGCCAAATAACGTGCGCTGGCACTGGTAGCGCCCTTCTCTGACAGCGCAAACACCGATGAACCGCGCGCCGCAGGGTTGGTAAAAGCATCCGCGTGAATGGATATAAATAAATCTGCTTTAAATTTACGTGCTTTTACTACACGCGTGCCCAGCGGCACAAAGTAGTCGCCATCACGCGTTAGCACCGCGCGCATATTAGGTTCTGCATCAATTTTTTCTTTGAGCTTTTTTGCGATTTGCAGGGTAATCACTTTTTCGTGGCTACCCTTGGCGCCACGTGCACCTGGGTCTTCGCCACCATGCCCTGCATCTAGCGCAATGGTAATAAGGCGATCATCCTCTTTATTTTTAATTGCATCATTGCCCGCCTCTTTGGCTGGCTCTGGTGTGGGCTTAGTCTCTACAGGTTTAACTTCTGAAGCCTTGGTATCTACTGAGGGCTCAGTCGCTGGCGGTAACGCAGTGGGGTCACTGGCAATGCCCACAGTAGCGTCAGCAGGTGCATCGGTCACGGGTGGTAGCGGCTCTACAATTGGCTTTTGTGCAGTGGCCTCATTATTCTTTTTGTCTAGCATGGCCATAAGTTCGTCTTGCAACGGGTAAATATCCAACACCAATCGGTGCTTGTAATCCCCCGCTGGCAGGAGTGCAAATAAATTCGATTTAACCTCACCTTTTAAGTCGACTGCAATGCGCACCACACCAGGCTTAAATTGACCCACACGGACTTGCTTAATGTAAGGGTCGCTGGCAATGATTTTATCGGATAAGGTTTTTAACACGCTGGTCAGCTCGACGTCTTCGATATCTAACACTAATCGATCAGGATTTTTTAGTATCAGTAGCTGATATTTAATGGGCGCAGTCGATTCCATGGCAATGCGCGTGTACTCTTGTGCTGGCCACACGCGGGCTGCAGTGATGGTATTAGCAGCATGGACGGTTGTGCAGATGAGTAAAAAGCAAGTGGCTAAAAGCTGTCTTAAAAATGCGCTAAACATTTAGCTCCTAATGGTGAAGCGGCTGAGAACTGGATTTTACGGCCTATGGTTGAGTCTGAAGTGGTGGAACCTACGGAAAACATCGAAAGCTGCACATGCACATCAGGCACAGGTAACATGTGTTCAGCTTTTTCTGGCCACTCTACCATGCAAACACTTTGCGGATTAAAGTAATCCCTGAAGCCCGCGGCTTCCCACTCACTCTCATCAATAAAACGATATAAATCAAAATGATAAAAAGTATATTTAAAAACTTTATTAACAAAAATTTGGTAAGGTTCAACCAATGTATAGGTGGGGCTTTTCACTTTGCCGACATGCCCGAGTGCGTGTAACACACCGCGTACAAAAGTCGTTTTTCCTGCACCTAAGTCGCCGTGCAAATAAACCACCAGCCCAGCCTGTACGCCCTTGGCAAACTGCGCACCACTCGCCAGAGTTGCTGCTTCGTCACCTAATATAGATTCTTTAGAAGTTAATGTAATATCATTCGACATATGCAATTATTAAACGACAACGACTATGCAAGCCTGACGGCTGACATCAAGCGCTGGGGCCGTGAATTGGGTTTTGCCGAGATCGGCATTACCGATATAGATTTGAGTGACGCTGAGGCCGAACACCAAGCTTGGATTAATAAAGGCTTTCATGGTGACATGGATTATATGGCAAAACACGGCACCAAGCGAACCAGGCCAGCAGATTTAGTGCCGAATACTGTGCGTGTAATTACCGCGCGCCTGGATTATTTACCGCCAGCAGCCAAAGAAAGCTGGGGTGTAATTGAAAATGGCGAGCAAGCCTTTATTTCGCGCTATGCACTTGGCCGAGACTATCACAAAGTGATGCGGCAAAAGCTGCAAAAACTATGCGATAAAATCGCAGCTCATATGGATGGCTTTGAAAACTTTAAATTTGAAAGCCGTGTTTTTACTGACAGCGCACCTGTGCTAGAGGTAGCACTAGCAGAGAAATCTGGTTTAGGTTGGCGTGGCAAGCACACTTTGCTGCTTAACAAGGACCACGGTTCCTGGTTTTTTTTGGGTGAAATTTACATAAATTTACCGCTGCCTGTTGACCAAAAAGCGACCAATCACTGTGGTAGTTGCAGTGCTTGCATTGACATTTGCCCAACTAAAGCAATTACAAAACCGTACGAAGTTGATGCACGGCGCTGCATTTCCTACTTAACCATCGAGCTAAAAGGCGCTATTCCGTTGGAGTTTAGGCCACTTATAGGCAACCGAGTGTATGGCTGCGACGATTGCCAACTGGTATGCCCGTGGAATAAGTTTGCCGAAATCACCCAAGAACCCGACTTTAATGTGCGTAATGGCTTGGACGACATTAGCTTGGTGAAATGTTTTGGATGGACTGAGGCCGAATTCAACCAAAAAATGGCAGGCAGCGCCATTTACAGGATCGGCTATATACAATGGTTACGCAATATTGCCGTGGGGTTAGGCAATGCACCGAGTACGCCCGAAGTAATTAATGCCTTAAACACACGTAAAAATGACAGTAATGAAATACTTAGAGAACATATTGCGTGGGCGTTACAGCAACATTAGTAATAATTACGGTCGCGCATAGCTCTTAGTTAGAATTTCCCACTGATGTCCATCAGGTTCGTTCCAATAAACAATATTGCCACCATATTGCGTATTAATCTGCATATCTACTGGCCCATGTACATTGCTACGATACGAAATACCGGCCGCTTTAATGCGTTCTAAAATCGCGTCAAAATCTTGCTGCGTTACACGAAAGCAAAAATGGTAGACAGGGAAATCTTCATCCGTATCAATAAAATCCAACGTTAACCCATCGTTAACATAAACCGGGGAAAATGGCCCGATTGATGATGCGGCCCACGGCACGTCAAGTAGCTCTGCCAGTAATTTTGCCGAGGCAATTTGGTTGCGAGATGGCACGATGGTGTGATCTAGATGTATCGTCATTTCTAGCTTCTTATTTCATTTCAAAAAGCCAGCATCGCCGCACCCAGCATACCTGCGGTATCTTCGGCGGTAGAAATTTTCACTTGAACACCACCACGCAGTGCAGGAATCAAGTCTGCATCAAGGCGGGCATTAAAGGCTTGTTGCATTAAAGGCCAAGCGGCTGTCAAGCCGCCGCCAATCACCACATTTTTAATATCCAATACTTTGGCAATGCTCGCCAACGCTTGTGCTAAGGCATTTGCTGCTAACGCATAAGCTTCATTCGCGGCTTTATCGCCACCATCTGCTAGCTCGGCAATTTGATGCGCAGAGAGTCGCTGCTGAGTCGCATTAAAATAGCTCATCGCCACACCAGTTGCGGAGGCATATTGTTCCATGCAGCCCTTGTTGCCACAGCCGCACTGCCTGCCACCTGGCTCGATAATAAGATGCCCTATCTCCATTGCAAAACCTTGTTGTCCTGAATAAAGCTTACCCCCAACAATCAGGCCGCCGCCCACGCCAGTGCCTAACCCTAAGTAAATTAGACCGCCCTCTGGCTTACCTGCCAAGCAGTATTCACCATACGCCGCGGCGTTGGCGTCATTTTCAATTGTCACTGGTAAATTTAAAACAACCGACAGCTCACTTCGTAAATCAAAATAACTTAAACCAGGTAAATTGGGGGATTGGATGATTTTTTTGTTATCCGGCTGAATAAACCCCGGGAAACCAATACCCACTGCTTGAATATCTGGATATTTTTCGATGATATTGACAATTTCGTCGGATAAAACATGCACCACCGCAAGTGCTGCGCTATCTGCTGAATTATCTTTGCAGACTTGGCTTAAATTGGCCTCTAAACGTACGCTGTCAATGAGTTGATAACCATCGAATACACCGAAACGGATATTGGTTCCACCTACATCAATCCCTAACGCCAGCATGCTGTTTTCCTTAAGCTTACCCAGATCTACTTGATGACTTTATCGCCTCTTTAATGCGGTGGATATGGTCTGGAGTAAGTTGCGACCAATTAAATCGCCAGCGCCAATTATTCTCTATGGTTCCGGGCGTATTCATTCGGTGCGAGCCATCCAGACCCAATATATCTTGCATCGGGATAATGGCCAAATTGGCTTTACTCGCTAATGCCAACTTGATCAGTGCCTGTGGCATTTCAAACTGATCATCTTCCAGCACACTGTTGACATGCTGTTTGGTTTGCTCATCCAATTGCAGCGCCCAACCCAACGTAGTGTCATTATCGTGTGTGCCGGTGTATACCACACTATCCTCATCAATATTGTGTGGCAAATACGGATTGCTGTCATCGCCTCCAAAGGCAAACTGCAAAATTTTCATACCCGGCAACGCATATTTTTCACGCAGCGCATTCACTTCTGCCGTAATCACACCCAAGTCTTCTGCGATTAATTGTAAACGTGGAAAGGTTTTTTTAATCGCCTTTAAAAGCGCGTCGCCAGGGGCCACTATCCATGCGCCTTCCACAGCTGTGTCTGCATGCTCGGCTATCTCCCATGCCGATTCCAGGCCACGGAAATGATCGATGCGCAGCAAATCGAACAACTGGCTTTGCGTTCGCATGCGTGCCAGCCACCAACTAAATCCTTGTGCTTGCATAGTTTGCCAGTTGTAATGCGGGTTGCCCCAGCGTTGACCAGTTACCGAAAAATAATCAGGCGGCACACCTGCCACCACCTGCATTTTTTTTGCTTTATCCAATTTAAATAAGTGTGAATTTGCCCAGACATCTGCGCTATCGTAGGCCACAAAAATAGGAATATCGCCAAACATCGCGATACCCTTTTGATTAGCGTAAGCTTTAAGCGCATGCCACTGTTTAAAAAACAAGAACTGGGTAAATTTAATAATACCAATTGCCTGCGCATTAGCCTTTTTTACCTGCTTAATGGCAGCAGGCTGCTTATTCTTAAATGCCGTTGGCCATGTTTGCCAACTGGCGTGGTGATACTTTTCTCGCAACAACAAAAAGCACGCAAAATCGCCCAGCCAATTGACATTTTTTCGGCAAAACTGGCTGTATTCTTGTTTTAGTTCACTGTTTTTATGTCGTTTATAATTAGCATAAGCCAAACCAGCAAGTGCATTTCTATTGGCTAGCGTGGCGCTGCCATTTTGCGCTAAATCCTCAGTAGTCAGTAAACCGAGTGTGACTACCGCATTAAAATCAATGAACGCTGGGTTACCGGCATGTGCGCTTAAACATTGATAAGGCGAGCCATCGTCATGCGGCATATTCAATGGCAGGCTTTGCCAGACACGCGCACCGATATCCGCTAAAAAATCTACAAACTTGAATGCATCCGCGCCAAAATTACCTGAAGGTAACGAGCTAATATGCAGCAGAACACCTGCCGTGCGTGATGGTTTAATGAGTGTTGGCGGGCTTATTTTTTTTAGGGTCGCCATATTTAAAGTTGTTAACTTTCTTGGCCGCGTTTCATGGTTCCACTTGAAATCGCAGAACTACTGGTTTGTTGCGAGGTATCTACGCTAATAGGTTGCGATAGATGATGCGGTACTGGCAATTTTAATAATACATATAAATTGCTTAAATTGCGCCGATAAAGTTGATCGAAACTACTGATACTTGCGGCAGAGTTATAATCACCCAACCACCAAAACCAGTCTGAACCTTCACACACTGCAAGCTGGTCTTCGCACAGCTTGATTTCCTCAGCAGTTAACACTTCGCTACGCAGTACTTGATCGTAGGCCAGTTTTGCTTCACACAGTAAATCCCAGCCACGGTTTTTGTCTGCACTGCCTATCCAAGTGCTAAAGGTGCCATATACCCAGCTTCCAGCGGCAATCTCAGGCAGGTTGCCGCAGAACACTTTATAGGGGCTTTTGCTAGGGGCATTAATGGCCTGGAGCACTTCTGATTGCGTCACCATTTCGATATTAGGGTGATTTACCAGGGCCTGGTAAAGCTCAGTTAAGAAGTAATAACCGTTGTAAGGGTAATACTCCCATGCGTTCTCGCCATCTAAAATCACGCTTACAACTGGATTTTCGTGATCTTGAAAAGTAGTGCGGACTTGCTCTAAGTCGCTAATAAAATCACGTACGGCGTCGCTGCTATGTATTTTGGAGTATTCAAAACCGATTTTGTCAGATAGTCGATCATCCCTAAAGAAGCACACGATTTTATCTACACCATTGCTTACACTGTAGGGTTTGTACAAATAATCGTGATGGGCGGCTAAGGTTTTTTTAGGGTTAGATTTTGCCAAGCTATTGGCGAGCACCGTTTCACCTGAGGCCGCCCACTTAACACCCTGCTTCGCCAGCAAAAGTAATGCTTCTTTTGATATAGACCCTTCTGCTGGCCACATACCTACTGGTTTTTCGCCAAACCTGCGCTCATGCGAGGCCTGCGCATGCTGTACATGGCTAATGGCACGCGCCTCTCCACCCACATATAACGGCGCAAGCGGCAACACCGCGCCCGGCATTGCATCTAAAGTGCTATTAAAATCTAATAGCAAAGGCAAAATAGGGTGATGATGTGGTGTGCTGGAAATTTCAATCTGGCCTTTTTGCTGCAATTTTTTGTAGCGTGGGATTAAGTTAGCGATAATTTCGCCCACTAACTCAAATAAAGTTTGACGATCCATTACACTAAAGTGGCTCCCCTTACCTATAAGGGATTGCACAAATTTATTACTGCGCTTGATGCTCTCGCCCATCCACGCCAAGTGGTACCAAACCAACAAATCGGCTTTGTACTGTGCTGAGAAATATTGCAGATTATGCTCATCCCCACCTTGGCTGGCCACTTGATACAGATGATACAAACGCTGATACTCTGAGTAAGGTGACAGCATTTTGTCATGATGGCTTTTAAAACAGCTATTCACAATTAATTCACAATGCTCAGGCGAAACATGATCCAAATTATCTGCACCCAACATCTGCAACAATGGGTCTTTGATGACCCCTGCTTTAAATTGGGCAACATAATCTTCGAGTTGATCCAGTAGTATCGGTACAAAATTAAAGGTAACGCGCGCTTTTACATTCGCTTCCAAGTGATGCGCCATATCCGAATAGTCTTTGATGGCGTGCAGATAAGTCCACGGCAAAACGTACTCACCCGAGATCGAATCACGGTAATCGGGCTGATGCATGTGCCAATAAATATTAATTAGAAGTTTTGCCGGTACTGTTGCCATTTAAACGCTATCCACTTACTTTGTATGATTGAAATATATTTACTGTAATTACTGGTTAGTGCGTCTGCCTCTGATGTGATTGACTCAATTACTGAACGTGACCGGACGATGCTGACCAAGCATTTCACGCGTCACCAATACCGTGCCTTTTTCTGAAACATAAAAACGCTTCTTATCTTCCTCTGGGTCAAAGCCAATTTTAATACCTTCCGGCACATGCACACCTTTATCGATTACGACATTTTTAAGTTTTACATGACGATTCACCACCACGTTTGGCAGGATAACTGCGCCTTGAATATCGCAGTAGCTATGTACGCGGACATTGGAAAATAATACCGAACTTGTCACACAGGATCCACTGATTAGACAACCGCCTGACACTAGCGAATCTGTCGCTTTGCCCATTCTATCTTTGTCGTTAAACACAAATTTTGCTGGCGGAAGTTGCTCCTGATAGGTCCAAATCGGCCACAAGTTATCGTACATATTCAACTCAGGAATCACCCTAGTCAACTCCATATTGGCTTGCCAATATGCATCCACTGTTCCTACGTCACGCCAATAATGCATATCATTGCGAGCACCTACGCAGCTATCAGCAAAACGGTGTGCATACACGCGTGCGCATGAGATAAGGTGCGGGATGATATCTCCACCAAAGTCGTGTGTTGAATGGGAATCATCTGCATCGCGCATTAACTGTTCATACAGAAAGCCAGCATTAAACACATAAATACCCATACTCGCTAACGCTTGAGTGGGGTTCCCCGGCACGTGCTTTGGCTTACTTGGTTTTTCAGCAAACTCGATTACCCTATCTTCGCCATCTACCGCCATCACGCCAAAGCCCTTGGCTTCTTCCAGTGGAACATTGATGCACGCCACCGTCATATCAGCATTATTGCGCACATGGCATGCCAACATTTGGCCGTAATCCATTTTATAAATATGATCACCTGCCAGAATCACTACATATTCCGCCTGACTTACACGTAAAATATCGATGTTCTGAAACACCGCATCTGCAGTACCTTTGTACCATTCTTCGGTATCGCGCTGCTGCGAGGCGGGAAGTAAATCGACATACTCATTAAACTCACCACGTAAAAACCCCCAACCACGTTGTATGTGACGCATCAGGCTATGAGATTTATATTGCGTCACCACACCAATCCGGCGTATACCCGAATTAATGCAATTCGAGAGCGGGAAATCTATAATACGAAACTTACCGCCAAACGGTACAGCTGGCTTAGCGCGGTGGCTAGTTAAGTCTCTCAATCTGCTGCCGCGGCCACCTGCTAAAATCAGGGCCACGGTATTCTTGGTCAGGTTACTCACAAACCTAGTTGAGCTGGTTTCTTGCGCCACAGATGCCCTCCTTAACTTATTGTTAGTCTTGCATGACTTTAAAATGGGCAATGCAGACTTTATTAACATAACAAATGCCTACATTGATCATATTATATGCCGATTATCGCGTTATAATCTTAGACATATAATTAATTTTTAATGAAATAAATTGTGGCCACATCACCTAAAAAAAATCTAGAAAAAGTTTCACAACTAGCTCAACAAAAAGATTTGCGTTTAATCTTGGAAGCCAGACACCATGACGCATTTTCTTATTTGGGTTTGCATCAGGATGCTGGCCAGCATGTATATCGAGCGTTTTTGCCTTATGCAGATAGCGTCAGCCTAAAAGTCGGTGCTAAATGGGTTGAGTGTGAGCGCATCGCTGCTGCTGGGTTATATGAGTGGCGCGGCAAATTGACTTCAAAAACGGCGCCCACTTTGCCCTTATCCATCAAAATTGAAAGTAACGGTCATATCCGCGAAGTGGCAGATACCTATAGCTTTACACCTATTCTAACCAACGATGAATTACACCTGTTTGGCGAGGGCAATTTAAATCAAGCTTACAATACCTTTGGTGCTCATCTAGTGACACATCAGGGTGTTGCTGGCACACGCTTTGCCGTATGGGCTCCCAATGCTGAACGTGTCAGCGTGGTTGGTGATTTTAACCGGTGGGACGGCCGCATTAACCCAATGCGGGTGCGCGGCAGCACCGGCGTCTGGGAATTGTTTATTCCACATTTAGATGTAGCCACTTTATATAAATTTGAAATTCGCAACCGCCACAGCCACGCCATTCTCACTAAAACTGACCCTTACGCACGTGAGTTTGAATTACGCCCTGGCACGGCCGCTAAAATTGCCGCGCCTAGCCAGCACCAATGGCAGGATGCCAGTTGGTTAAACAAGCGTGCCAATCACGATTGGCTGCATGCACCGTTTAATTGCTACGAATTACATGTAGGCTCCTGGCGGCGCAAACAAGGCAATCTCCCATTAAGCTATCGTGAACTGGCAGCAGAATTAGTGCCTTATTTAGTGGAAATGGGTTATACACATATTGAGTTATTGCCCATTACCGAGCATCCATTGAATGAATCGTGGGGCTACCAAACAACCGGTTATTTTGGTGTGACTAATCGATTTGGCACGCCAGATGATTTGAAATTTTTGATTGATGCTTGCCATCAAGCCAATATTGGCGTCATTCTCGATTGGGTGCCTGGGCATTTTCCTAAAGACGATTGGGCATTGGCACGTTTTGATGGCACGGCTTTGTACGAGCATGAAGACCCGCGCATTGGCGAGCATCAAGACTGGGGCACGCTGATTTTCAACTATGGCCGCAACGAAGTACGCAATTTTTTAATCTCTAGCGCATATTTCTGGCTGCGTGAGTTTCATATCGATGGCCTGCGTGTGGATGCGGTGGCATCGATGCTGTATTTGGATTATTCGCGTAAGGGGGATGAGTGGATTCCCAACAAATACGGCGGTCGCGAGAATTTAGAGGCGATTGACTTTTTAAAACAGCTCAATATGGTTGTACATCAAGATTTCCCCGGTGCGCTCACCATTGCTGAAGAGTCTACCGCATGGCCTGCGGTGTCTAGGCCTATTTATTTGGGCGGCCTGGGTTTTAGCATGAAGTGGAACATGGGATGGATGAATGATAATTTAGCTTATATTGAGCAAGACCCTGTCCACCGCAAATATCATCACGACAAGCTCACCTTTGGGCAATTGTATGCCTACAGCGAAAACTTTGTATTGCCATTTTCGCATGATGAAGTGGTGCATGGAAAAGGCTCGATGATTGACAAAATGCCTGGCGATGCTTGGCAAAAGTTTGCTAATTTACGTCTGCTCATGACACTGCAAATGACGAGCCCTGGCAAAAAACTTAACTTTATGGGTAACGAGATCGCGCAGGGCTTAGAGTGGAACGTAAACCGCAGCCTAGATTGGCATTTGCTTGAACATGATGCGCATCTTGGTGTGCAACGTATGGCGCGCGACCTAAACCATCTTTACCGTTCCGTAAATTGCTTGTACGAATTAGATTTTGACGTTGAGGGCTTTAGCTGGATCGACTGTCACGATTCGGATCAATCCATTATCAGCTTTATTAGACGCGGGCTGGATGATTCTTTTGCTATAATAGTGCTGAATTTTACACCTGTGCTGCGATTAAACTACCGAATAGGCGTGCCGCAAGCCGGTCAATATGTTGAAATCTTTAATAGTGACTCTGCATATTACGGTGGTAGTAACCAAGGCAACGGCACAGGCTTACAAACTGAAAATATAGCCTGGATGAATTTTAACCAGTCTCTATTGATGACGTTACCGCCGTTGGCTGGCATCATCATTAAATTATAATAAATTACTTTAAATATATAAAATAATACACTGTATTAAATAATAAAATTGCTAAACAATAAATGACTACACTCACCCAATTTCCTTCTTGGCATAAACTGTGCGCGCATCAAAAAAAGGTGCAGCCTTTACACATGCGTGATTTATTTGCTGCTGACCCGAAGCGTTTTGATAAATACAGCCTGAAATTTGCTGACATTCTATTTGACTACTCCAAACACCGTATCACTGATGATACACTGCCTCTGCTGTTACAAATGGCACGTGAGGCTAACATCGAGCAATGGCGCGACAAAATGTTTGCCGGTGAAAAAATCAATATCACTGAAAATCGTGCAGTGTTGCACACTGCCCTACGCAATCGCAGCAATAAACCCGTATTCGTAGATGGCAAGGACGTCATGCCGGAAGTGAATGCAGTGCTGGTGCAAATGCGCAACTTTAGTGAAAAAGTGCGCAGTGGCCAATTTAAAGGCTTTACTGGCAAACGTATCACCGATATTGTGAATATCGGCATTGGCGGCTCTGATTTAGGCCCTGTCATGGTGTGTGACGCGCTAAAGCCTTACGCCAGCCCAGATTTAAATATTCATTTTGTTTCAAATATTGATGGCGCGCATTTGATGCGTGCGCTAGAAAAATGCAACCCTGAAACCACTTTATTCATTGTGGCTTCTAAAACATTCACTACGCAAGAGACCATGACCAATGCCACATCGGCACGCACCTGGTTTTTAGCAAGCGCAAAAGATAACGCACACGTCGCCAAGCATTTCGTTGCGCTTTCTACCAATGCTAAAGCGGTAGCCGACTTTGGAATCGATACCGCCAATATGTTCGTGTTTTGGGATTGGGTGGGCGGTCGTTATTCGCTGTGGTCTGCGATTGGCCTGTCAATTGCCTTGTACGTGGGCATGGATAATTTTGAAGCGCTGCTCTCGGGTGCACATGAAATGGATATCCACTTCAAAACCGCGCCACTTGAACAAAATATGCCAGTCATTCTGGCTCTCATTGGTATTTGGTATAACAACTTTTTTCATGTCGACACCAATGCCATACTGCCCTACGATCAAGGTTTAGCACGCTTCCCAGCCTACATGCAACAAGCAGACATGGAAAGTAATGGCAAATTTATTTGTCGTGATGGTACGCGCGTGCAATATAAAACAGGGCCAGTTATTTGGGGTGAGGCTGGCACCAATGGCCAGCATGCGTTTTACCAACTCATTCACCAAGGCACGCAAATCGTACCTGCCGATTTTTTAATGCCGGTACACAGCCATTACGCTATAGGCAAACATGGCTATGCGCATCACAAAATCTTGCTGGCTAACTTCTTGGCACAAACGCAATCGTTAATGCTAGGAAAAACTAAGGAAGAAGCACGTGTAGAGCTTGAAAAACAAGGCTTAAGCGGCGATGCGCTGGAAAGTTTGCTTCCACACAAAGTATTTGAAGGCAATCGCCCGACCACGTCTATTTTGTTCGATAAACTCACGCCAAATACATTGGGCAAGTTAATCGCCCTATACGAGCACAAAATTTTTGTGCAAGGCATGATGTGGGATATCAACAGCTACGATCAATGGGGTGTAGAGTACGGCAAACAAATTGCACAGCAAATCTTACCGCAGCTGACCAGTGAAGAAGTAGTGAGTAACTACGACAGCTCAACTAATGGCCTGATTAATCACACCAAAATGCTGAAATAATATACAAAAATAATGCCCTGCAGGCCAATATTGATAAGGTCTTCAGGGAAATTATATTTCTAAGTATTTCCTGATAATAAAAATCGTTTAACAACCTCAAACGAATTTATTTTCTCAGTTCTTAACCCTGCACTATTAACAAACCGTACGACTAAGAATAACAAACCGTACGACTAAGTTGAAAAGCCCCCTCTATATTTACAGCAATGTAATCTACCGCACAAAGTATTTGAAGTATTCAGGGTATATTTGAAGTAAACAATACGCACATTGGGAGAACTCTTATTTTTTTGGGAGGTTCTGAATGTTACGCTCCTGGTTAAAGAAACTGCTAATTCTTTTTGATATATTGGGACATTACTACTATTTAAGATATGGCTTAAAATATAGAATCAAAGCTACGTTTACCCCGTTTTGCACCTTATCGCCCCCGCTACTGATTGCAATAAACTCCAGTTTCAAAAAAGCACAAGCATTAAATATCTTAGAAGACACGGACTACATGGAGTTTGGTATTTATCGAGGTTTTGCTTTTTGGTACGCACAAGCCATTGCTAACGATATGAATATTAACAAGATGCGTTTTTTTGGATTCGACTCATTTCACGGTCTTCCAAAAATAAAAGGATTAGATATTGGTTCCGACTTTAGTAAGGGAAGTTTTAAGTGTGGGCGTGATTTAGTTGAAAAATATCTAAATGATTTTGGTGTCGATTGGAAAAGGACTTTTTTGATTGAAGGCTTTTTTAGTGACAGCCTAAACGATAAGACAAAAGAACAGTATCAAATTCGCAATTGCTCTATATGTGCCATAGATTGCGATTTATATGAAGCCGCGCGGGATGCATTAAATTTTGTAGGCCCATTACTAAGTAATAAATCTTTTGTTATTTTTGATGATTGGAATTGCAATAAGGCGAATCCAGAAAAAGGTGAACGAAAAGCATTTGCTGAATTTCTGAAAAATAACCCAAATATCAAATCCGAGGCTTGCGGGCAATTTGGAAATAACTGCCAAGTATTTTTTCTTGAGAAAATAACAGCAAAGCAGCGTAGATTAAAACAACTAAGCTATTTCGCGGCATGAATCAAGAATGGGCCCTGCGAGGAAATAACCATGCAGTTTGCAGGGCACTTACAAATACAATTATCTCAACTGCAAGCTTT
>JAKFDL010000071.1:0-57523 GCA_036676175.1 Methylotenera sp.
TTTTTTATTTAAGTAGTTTTAAAATAAAATCCCAGTCCTTTGGATCTACTGGCGTAATAGATAAACGATTACCGCGCTGCAGAATACGTAAACTCGCCAGTTCAGGTATCTCGCGCATTTCTTTCAAGCTAAGTATTCGCGTTTTACGCACTAACTTGACATCTACATTCACCCAGCGCGGTGTTTCTTGGGTAGATTTTTCATCATAGTATTTATGACCTTTTATGAATTGAAATCTGTCCGGGTAAGCGCGGCTAGCCACTTCAGCAATGCCGGCAACACCAGGTAATTCGCAATTGGAATGATAAAATAGCACACCATCGCCTATATTCATTTGATCGCGCATAAAATTGCGCGCTTGATAATTGCGTACACCATACCAATCCACGGTTTGATTAGGCATTACAGCCAAATCGTCAATCGAAACATCGCCCGGCTCGGATTTCATTAACCAATAACGCATATATTTTGTGTCAACCTACAATTTGTAAAAGTATTAGGTATGATAATTGAAGTTAACATTTTTTATGAAAATTTTGGAACGAAGACATCATGGCCCGCAACGTATTAGGCACCACATTACAAACTTGTAGTTTAGCGCCAATGACTGGCTTTACCCGCACCGGCTGCTGCGAAACTGGGCCAGAAGATAATGGTAGCCACACCGTATGCTGTCAAATGACAGAAGAATTTTTGGTGTTTTCAATCAGTCGCGGCAACGATTTAAGTACACCGCGTCCCGAATATGGTTTTGAAGGTTTGAAGCCAGGTAACCGCTGGTGCGTTTGTGCAGCACGTTGGCTTGAAGCCAGCGAGGCAGGCTTTGCACCACCAGTGATTTTAGAAGCTTGCCACGAGAGATGCCTCGAAATTGTCGAGCTAGCCGATTTGAAATATCACGAATTGCGTTAGCTAGCGTAATTCTTTTGAAAAAAGCTTCGAGAGAGGCATTTAAGCAAATGCAGCACTCTAAGTACGAGATGTGAAATAGCCCATATCAGCGATATTTCAACAAAATTTATTTGCTCTGGTGTTGCCTGAGTCGTTAATCCTGAACCAAAAAAGTTCAGGTGGTAACAACCTAAAGCACTTTAGGTACACTCGCCAAGGGCATCTTAAAAGAAAACCCAATTTAGAGCGCGCACACCGCGCTTGATGAGCCGAAACCTATAACAAAGACTAGTTCAAGGAATTTAGACTCAAGCAACACCACAGAAAACAGCTTGATGATAAAGCGGGGAAATTACAAGTTTATGAAATTATTATAACAGCTTAGTTGGCGCTGCCATCGCTTCATCAATTTGATTCTGCATGGCACTAATCCTACGCTTATAATCACCGATGTCAACCTCACCAGTTTTAGTATTTAATAATTCATGAGATAAGTTTAGCGCCGCCATAATTGCGATGCGGTCCAGCCCCACCACTTTGCCTGAGTCACGAATATCGTGCATTTTTTTATCGAGATAACTCACTGCATTTAGCAAGCCCTCACGTTCCTCATCGGTACACGAAACAGTAAACTCGCGCCCCATAATGGACACATCAACAGGTTTAACTGCACTCATGGTGCATCCTCACCTTCTGGCACAGACTGCAATAAAGCTTCTAGTTTATTGCTGGCCAGTAGCATACTGCTTTTTAAGGCATCGGTTTTTTGCTGGGCCAGCATTATATTGTCACGCAATTGACCATTCTCCTCGCGCAGTTGACCGCACAAAGAGATGAGTTTGGAAATTTTTTCCTCTAAACTTTTTAAATCTGCTTCCATTGCCCCACTATAAATTAAAAAATTCATTTAAGTCAATAGCTAACGTGAGCTATTCAAAGTAATTTAACACGTTTAACCCACTTGTGACCCAAATTTAAATCGCATAAGTACCTAAAAAACAACATATGGCGATATAATTGCGCCTAGTTGTAAGGTGCCACTGTTTATTTTAAGCATGGTGAAACTGGGAATTAGGTGCGTTAGTTTTAGTTATTATTTAACTACAAGAAATTAACAATGCCTATGCTGCCCCCGCAACGGTAAGTGAGTCGTGATTTGTTCATAAAAGTTTTGCAAAAGCCACTGAGCATTAAAAAGCTTGGGAAGGCGCAAAACTAAAGCTCACAAGCCCGGAGACCGGCCTTGCAACTTAAGCCTTAATGTTAAGGCGCGCTAGGAAATACCGCGGGGTGACGGTGTCAAGAGCTGCTGCCCCCTATTTTTGGGCGCAATTTTTGTCGGCTTACCCTTCTTTATTCCCTAGTTTTTTAAGAAACCGCATGCGGGGACGCATGTAATTTAGGGAAATATAATGAAAAAATCTACTATTGCCAGCCTAGTTGGGCTGGTTTTCACATCACCATCTTTCGCGGTCGAAAATATTAATTTAGATGAAGTTGTTGTAACTGCATCAAGATTTGAAGAGCCTTTAAGCACTACATTGCGCGATGTATCCGTCATTGACCGAGAGCAAATCGAACGTGCTGGGCAATCGACTTTAGTTGAAATTTTACAAACACAACCTGGCATCGAAATCACCAATACGGGCGGCGAAGGCAAAGCATCCGGCATATTCATGCGCGGCACTAGCAGTAACCATGTGCTGGTGTTGATTGATGGCGTTAGAGTGAACTCCGCCACGCTGGGCACTACCACGTTTGAGAACATTCCCGTAGCTTTGATTGATAAAATTGAAATTGTGCGCGGGCCAGCAACAAGCTTGTACGGACAAGATGCCATCGGTGGCGTTATTCAAATTTTTACCAAAAAAGGGAGTGGCGCTCCTAAATTTTATGCTGGTATCGGTTATGGTACGTATAACACCAAAACTGCAGAAGCTGGCGTGCATGGCGCTATCGGCGATACCAGCTTTGCATTAGGTGTATCAAGCAAAGATACCGATGGCTTTTCTGCGCTTAAAACCAATAACCCCAACCTGGACGATGATGATGGCTATCGCAACTTGTCATTTACAGGTTCTGCCTCGCATCAAATTGTTGAAGGCCATGAACTCGGCATTCAATTTTTAAGTAGCGAAGGCCACACCAAATTTGATAGTCGCTTTAACCTATTCAATCCGCCAGCCACCATCAACTTTTCAGATAATGCGGACATTTCACAATTGAGCTATGCAGTTACCAGCAAAAATAAATTTTTACCTAACTGGCAATCTACACTACGCCTAGGTGAAGGCATGGATGAATCCGTCAGCTTTCAAAGTTTTGGGCGTAGTTTATTTAGGACAAAACAACGCCAATACTCTTGGCAAAATGATATTACTTTGCCAGTTGGTACATTAACGCTGGCTTACGATAGACTAGAAGAACGCGTAAATTCCACTGCTGACTTTAATAGAAAAAGTCGTAACAATGATGGCTATTTTGCAGGTTATTTAGCCAACTTAGGCAATCATACTTTGCAGCTAAATTATCGCAGTGATCACAACAGTCAATTTGGCAATAACGATACTGGTGGTATCGCCTATGGATATCAGTTTAACGATAGCTGGCGCGCCACAACCAGCTATGGCAGCGCATTCAAAGCACCTAGTTTTAATGATCTGTATTTCCCAGATTCATTTGGATTTGCAACCAGCAACCCTAATTTAGTCCCTGAAGAATCAGATAATATCGAGGCAAGTTTGCGTTTTCAACATGCGAACACAACTGCATCTGTCACCCTATTTGAAAACAAAATACGTAATTTGATTGCGCTTGATTCAAACTTTGTGCCATTTAACGCGAATAAGGTAAAAATTCAAGGCGTTACTGTCGCAGCATCGCAAGGCTGGAACAACTGGCAACTAGAGGGCAGTGTCGATATTCAATCCCCACGAGATGAAGGTACTGATAACTTGCTGGTCAGGCGCGCTAATCGGTATGCCAAAGCCAACTTAAGTTATACCTTAGGCGATTGGCGATTTGGTGCAGAAACAGTAACCAGCTCCAAACGCTACAACGACAGCGCGAATCTTCAGCCGATTGCTGGTTATACCTTGTTTAACCTCACAACCGACTATCAAATTAACCCTGAATGGAAAGTGCAAGCCCGATTCAATAATGTATTTGATAAAAATTATGCCTTGGCTTTTGACGGTAACCCCAATACCTCCGGATTTGTTTACAACACGCCCGGGTCAAACTTGTTTGTAAATTTACGTTGGGCACCAAAATAGCTTGTTCACAGTAACTTATTGATAGCTACCAATCAATATTTTAAAGGTATAATTCGATATATACAGTTGGAGATTTAAAATGAACATAAGCGCTCTATCCTCTTACAAAAAACCACTGTTTATTGCCATTGCAATTGCATTTGCTATGCTACTGACACGTGGTAGCCATGTGCTCACGCATGTATCTTTACCGGATGCAAGCTTAGCCTTATTTTTACTCGGCGGATTGCTACTTAAGCGCTGGGCATGGTTTGCAGCGTTTTTTGGCTTAGCCACGTTTATCGATTTTGGCGCTGCCGCACTTGACCCGCTGCAAGGTTTTTGCCTGACCAATGGTTATTGGGGTTTGATACCAAGCTACGCAGCACTTTGGTTTGGTGGTTTGTGGTTGAGCAAACAAAGCAATCCATTTGCCGCATTGCATTTTACACTGGTGAGTTTAAGTACAACATTTATCGCCTTTGTCGTTTCTACCCAAACCTATTATTTGTTCTCTGGCCGCTTTCCTGCACAAGGTTTAATTGAGTCAATGAAGCACGGCTGGAACTATTTACCCGATTGGATGGCAGTAAACGCGGCATATTTTGGCTTAGTGTTAATTGTGGTGGCGCTAGTGCGAAGTGTTAAATCTAGCCAAACCTCTGAAATTTAATCATGTAAGCTATATTAAAAAAAGCCACTTTACAGTGGCTTTTTTTATATTGGTTTTTCTAACTTCATATGAAAAATATACATTCTTACAACGAGCAAGAACAAGCCGCCATTTATAAGGTGATTGCTGAACGACGCGATATGCGGCATTTTTTGTCTACGCCTATTGCCCCGCCATTACTGCAGAAATTGCTGCAGGCTGCGCATCAAGCACCTAGCGTGGGACTGATGCAACCGTGGCGCTTTATTCGCATTAGCGATTCAAACTTGCGCAAACAAATTCATCAATTGGTGGATGCAGAGCGCATTAAAACCGCGCAAGCCATCGGCGAACTAGAAACCACAACGCGCATGGCGGAATTTTTAAAGCTTAAAGTAGAAGGTATTTTAGATTGCGGTGAGCTGTTAATAGCCACCCTTTGCGATAAGCGCGAACAGCATGTGTTTGGCCGCCGCACGCTACCAGAGATGGATGTTGCATCAGTCAGTTGTGCCATACAGAATATGTGGTTGGCTGCACGTGCTGAGGGCGTTGGCATGGGCTGGGTGAGTATTTTTGACCCAGTTAAACTGGCTAATTTGCTTAACATGCCAACTGGCACCAAACCAATTGCCATATTATGCTTAGGCTACGTCAACACATTTTACAAAGAACCCATGTTAGTAGAAACGGGTTGGCGTGAGGCTAAACCACTTAGTGAAATGCTGATGGAAAATACATGGCAAGCATGATGAACCACTTGCCTGAGCGTATTGTTTGCATCACCACCGAAACGGTTGAAGTACTGTATTTACTGGGTGAACAAGACCGCATCGTCGGCATTTCTGGTTATACCACACGTCCTGCCATTGCACGGCACGAAAAGCCAAAAGTATCGGCTTTTACCAGTGCAAAAATAGATAAAATATTAGCGCTTAAACCCGATTTAGTACTGGGTTTTTCTAACTTGCAGGCTGATATTGCGGCAGAGTTAATCAAAGCTGGCATTGAGGTGCATGTGTTTAACCAACGCTCAATCGAAGATATTTTGCGCATGATACTAACAGTTGGAAGCTTGGTAGGCGCACAAGCTAAAGCTGAGGTCTTAGTTTCTGCATATCAACAACAAATAAATGATGCCCTACAAGCTGCATCTAGATTGCGTTGCAGGCCGACTGTTTATTTTGAAGAGTGGGATGAGCCGATGATGTGCAGTATTCGCTGGGCAGCGGAACTCATCAAAATTGCAGGCGGCGAAGACTGTTTTCCAGAGCTGACACAATTTCAAAGCGCGGGTGAGCGCGTGGTAACACCGGCACAAGTATTGGTTAGGCAACCTGATATTATCATTGGCTCATGGTGCGGAAAAAAATTCCAGCCCGCGCAAATAGCAACACGTGAGGGCTGGGACGAAATGCCCGCCGTAAAAAATGGCTTTGTGTATGAAATAAAATCTGTCGATATTTTGCAGCCCGGGCCATCAGTATTTACGCATGGCTTACCGCAATTGCAAACAATTATTCAGCAATGGGCTGATGCTAAAAGTCTGGCTCAAACTCAGACACAAAAGTTGACACAAAGGCTACACGCATGAGCATTCATTTAATATTAGGTGGGGCACGCTCTGGCAAAAGCGTTTATGCTGAAAAACTAGCAACTCAAAGCAATTTGCCTGTGACTTACATTGCCACCGCGCAAATTTATGACGACGAATTTAAATCGCGCGTACAGCACCACCAGGATAGGCGACCTAAACATTGGAAATTGATAGAAGAACCTCACTTTCTAAGTAGCGCCTTGCAAGCCCATAACAAGACTGGAACTACCCTGATCATCGATTGCCTCACGTTATGGCTGGCGCAATGGATTTGTGAAGATTGCAAGCCACCCAGCAGCTCTAGCTGGCAACTGCAACGCGAAGCCCTGTTGAAAATTTTACCTAATATGCAAGCTGAGATCTTTCTGGTCAGCAACGAGGTCGGCATGGGTATCGTGCCGCTGGGTGAAATTAATCGGCAATTCCAAGATGAGCAGGGCCGCCTGAATCAGGCAATTGCGCAGCTTGCAGATCACGTAAGCTTTATTGCTGCTGGCCTACCATTAAAACTAAAGGGTTAAATTTAGATGAAATTTGAATTGAAAGGCGAATACATTGCGCTATGCGATTTACTTAAAACCGTAGGAATAGCGCAAAGTGGTGGCCAGGGAAAAGTGTTTGTGGCGGATGGCAACGTGACAGTAGATGGCGCGATTGAGCTGCGCAAAACGGCTAAAATACGCAAGGGTCAGGTTGTGGTGTGTTTTGGTGAAACGATAGAAGTTAGCTAAATGTATTTAAATTCAAAAAATGTTCAATTCGTAATCAAAAATTAACGCGATTGATTTTTGGTATTTTCTCACTAAAATCAAGCTCTGTTACGCTGGCGTAATCAATATTAAAACGAAATAAGCCTTTCAGCTCCATGTTTAAAACATGCGCCAACAATGCACGAATTAAGCCGCCATGCGTCACAATTAAAATATGTTTACCAGTATTTTCTAGCTTCAATTCATCTAAAATGTGGATTGCACGTTGTTGCAATTGGCCAAACGTTTCACCCTTGGGCGGCGCCTGATTGGCATAATCATGTGCCCAGGCATCAAAAATATCACGCGGAATATTATCCCAAGCATACGTTTCCCAATCGCCAAAATTCAGCTCCATCAGTCGTGCATCTTCGATAGCCTCACCATAATCTAGCGCGGCAGCCAGCTTGGTGCAGCGCTGTAAGGGGCTGGCATATACTGCATCGAATTGAAAACCTGCAAGCTTGGTTTTTAATTGATTAACTTCATCCCAAAAACCAACGCCCACGTCAATATCCGCTTGGCCGTAACAAATGCCCGGGGCAATTTGCAATGAGGTATGCCGAACTAGTGTTAGTTTCATATCGTGTAGGTATTGATAAATTGCAACCATGCCAGCGATGCAAGGTAAAACATAATTTCGCTGATTTGCTGAATGGCGCCTAAAGTATCACCCGTGTAACCGCCCAGTTTGCGCTTGAGTAACATTCGCCACCACCACCAAACTGCAGCAACAGCGCCTAAAAGCAATAAAAGGAGGCTCACCGTTACACGCCAATTGCCTAGACTGTTTTGTACCAGCGCAAGCAATATCAGCAAAGGCAGTAAACCAAATATGTTTGCAACCCATAAATCCACACGCGAAACTTCAGTCGCTAACGGCTTGGCTTTACCACTTGATTTGGTATAAGGCAGGGCCACCATCAGCCAAACCGCGCTTAGACGACTCAAAGCATGTGCACAAATTAACACGGCCATCACCGTATCTGCATGCATAGCAACAAGTAGTTGGTACTTACCCATCAGTGCCATAAATAATGCAATTGCGCCATAGGTGCCTAGCCTGGAGTCTTGCATAATAGCAAGCACTTGCTCTCGCCCCCAGCCTCCACCTAGGCCATCAGCACTATCGGATAAACCATCCTCATGGAATGCTCCTGTAGCAAAAATTGTGGCGGCCATACTGATAAGCACGGCAATGGAATGCGTAAAAACTTGCATCGCCAGATAAAAAGCAGCAACACCTAACAATCCAACGATGCAGCCAACAAGTGGAAAATACTTAACACAGCGATTAAGGTCTGATTCTTGAAAATCAGCGTTACTAGGTACCGGGATACGAGTAAAAAACCCAACCGCCAACAGAAAATTGTGCCATTCGTTTTTAAGCTGCTTTAACATTATTCAGTCACTTCTGTGCTTTTACTGACGCCAGCACTTTCAAAACTTGCCATGTCATTTAAGAAATTAGCCGCTGCTTGAACAAGCGGGTAAGCCAACGCTACGCCTGTTCCCTCGCCCAAGCGCAGGCCAATATCTAACAGCGGCTTTGCACCTAAGTAATTAAGAAGTGCGCGGTGTGCATTTTCATCTGAGCGATGTACAAATATACAATATTGCAAAATATTCGGCTGCAGCTTACTTGCAACCAGCAACGCCGATGTCGCGATAAATCCATCAATCAAGAGTAAGGCCTTTTGCTCAGCTGCACCCAACATGGCACCCACCATCATAGCAATTTCAAAACCGCCAAATGTATGTAATGCCTGCATCGGCGTAACTGATGTAAACCCATGTTGTTGTAAGGCCTGTTTTAATATTCTGGTTTTCAGGATAAGCCCTGCATCATCCAAGCCGGTGCCGCGCCCGACACAATCTTCCATCGGCAAATCACACAACACACTCATTAAGCAGCTAGCAGGAGATGTATTGCCGATACCCATTTCCCCAAAACCAAGAACGTTGCAGCCTGCGTCTATTTCTTTTTTTACAAGGCTCGCACCCAGTGTAAGCGCTTGCTCACATTGCACCAGTGTCATGGCTGGCGCATGCAAAAAATTTACGGTGCCCATGCCAATTTTTGCATGGATTAAATCTGCATGCGGCGAAAATTCAAAATTGACTCCCGCATCCACAATGCGCAGTTGCATATTATTTTGTTTTGCAAACACATTAATGGCAGCGCCACCTACCAAAAAATTATGCACCATTTGGGCAGTCACCGTCTGTGGATAGGGACTGACGCCACTTGCAACAATGCCGTGGTCACCCGCAAACACGAGTATGGTAGGCTTGCTTAATTGGGGTGTTAATGTATTTTGAATCAAACCAATTTGCAGCGCGATATCTTCCAGATAACCTAGCGAACCGATTGGTTTGGTTTTATGGGCTATTTTTTGCTGTAAGGCGAATGTCAGGGTGCTATCAAGCTGCGATATTTGAAATGTTTGCATAGCTAAAGTGTAAATGAAAAACCCACAAAACCTAACGGCTTTGTGGGCTTATTCTGTGTAATTTATATTATTTTGTCGCGTCAGCAGCAGCTTTTTTAGCCGCTTCCACGGCATCAGCCGCTTCTTCTTTTGCTTCTGTAGCCGCTTCTTTGGTGGCATCAACCGCCTCGCCCATTTCTTCTTTGGCTTCCTCAGCTACTGCGCCAGCTGCTTCTTTAGTAGCATCAACTGCCTCACTTACTTCTTCCTTCATATTATCTACTGCATCATCCGATTTGTTACAACCAGCTAATAGTGTTGCTGCAAAAACGCCTGCTAATAGGACACGTAAAAAAATATTCATCATGTAACTCCTTATTAAAAAATTATTGTCTTCTAAATTTATTGTGGTGGAATCCGCAGCATTTGGCCAGGGTAAATTTTATCCGGATGGCTAAGCATAGGTTTATTGGCCTCGAAAATTTTCATATAGGCATTAGCGTTGCCATAAAAGTCTTTTGCCACTTTAGATAACGTATCGCCGCGCACCACGGTGTAAAATTCTGGCTCCGACTCGGCCTCGATCACTCCCAGCTGGTCTTGTACATGCTCAACACCCGCTACATTTCCGCAGCATAATAAAATCTTTTCTTTGGTTTCTTGATCTTTTGCCATGCCCTGCACAATCACTGTGCCGGATGCACCATCAAACCCTATCGTCAAACCTTCTGCAGTTAAATTCATTTTTGCTACATAATTGGCTATTGCGTTTGCAGCTGCACGGTTAGCAGCATCGACATTCACTGGCGTTGGGTTTGCTTTTGCAGCTGCCTCCGTTGCTTTGGCCTCTCCAATTCCAAACAACTTTTCCCCTGCTTCTTTAATAAATGAAAACATGCCCATTACGCTCTCCTTACTGAATTATTAAGTACGTTTAGGAATAGGTATTCATTCACCCAGTAGACCAATCATAGTTCAATTAATTTAGTTTTACCACTCTTGCGGATAATTTAATTGCGAGGGATGTGCCTATAAATGTTTAAGTTTGCTATAATGCGCGACTTGCAAATAACGATAAGCGTTTTTGCAGACTGGCCGGATAGCTCAGTCGGTAGAGCAGCGGATTGAAAATCCGCGTGTCGCAGGTTCGATTCCCGCTCCGGCCACCAGTATTTAGAAAGCCCACAGAAATGTGGGCTTTTTTATTTTTGTGACTCTACTCTGTCTCAATTGCTTGATAATTAATTTGCGAATTTTAAAATTTCATCTAGCAAGCCAGGGAAACGCTTGTTGATGTCATCGCTACGCAAAACATTCCGATTTTCTACACCAACTTTGCCTGTTCGGATAATGCCAGCTTCACGCAAAATACGGAAATGATGTGAAAGTGTGGACTTTGCCATATTCGGGCAAGGCGCAGCTTCAGAGCAGGAAATGCAATCATTCTTCTTAATCATATTACCTACGATGCGCAAGCGCATTGGGTCAGCCAGTGCGCCAAGCACGCCTGCAAGTGTAATATCTTCTACAGATGGGTGAACAAACTGAACCATGAATAAAATTATACAGCAACCATTGACATAGTTCAATAGTTCAATTATATTGAACTATTGAATGATATTTCATCATTTAAATTTAGATTCAAAAGTTCACGAATGGAGATGAAGATGAGTAAGAGATTAACAGGAAAAGTCGCTTTAGTTACTGGTGCATCCAAAGGCATAGGCGCTGCGATAGCGTTGCGTTTGGCAGATGAGGGGGCACTGGTTGCTGTAAATTATAGCTCTAGCAAAGAAGGTGCTGACCGCGTGGTGGCTGAAATTATCTCCAAAGGTGGCAAAGCTGTAGCTGTGCATGGTAATCTTTCCGAACCACAACAAATTAAAGGTGTTATTGATGCAACCAAAAAAGCATTTGGTGTAATCGATATTCTTGTAAATAATGCAGGCGTGTATGAATTTGCACCACTAGACAGTATTACTCCAGACCACTTTCACAAACAGTTTAATCTAAATGTGCTGGGCTTGTTGCTCACAACACAAGAGGCAGTGCGAGCATTTAGCGATAAAGGCGGCAGTATCGTGAATATTAGCTCTGGCGTTTCTACCATTACCCCGCCAAATAGCGCTGTATACACCGCCACGAAAGGTGCAGTGGATGCGATTACCATGGTGTTATCCAAAGAATTAGCGGCAAATAAAATTCGTGTGAATTCAGTAAATCCGGGCATGATTGCAACCGAAGGCGTGGTAACAGCAGGATTTCACGAAGGTGATATGCGTACTTGGATTGAATCAGTTACACCAATGGGCCGTATCGGTACCGTGGAAGAAATCGCTTCCGTTGTAGCCTTTCTTGCATCCGAAGATGCGGCATATGTGACAGGTGAAACCCTGCATGTTACGGGAGGTTTGCGCTAATAAATCGAATTGTTTCAGGCGGCATGTTTATGTAGAGACAGTAAAACGATAGATATGCCGCTTTTGCATCAGTTGTCAGATACTGCTATAAATAAATCTGGGATTCTTGATTGAAGCGCAAAGCGAAACAGGTCTTTTTCGTTGTAAAATCAGCGGTTTATTTTTCAGGTCTGTTTTGTGAACAAGTTTATTGATTGGATAAAAGGTTTTTATCCCCAACCTATTGTTGTTAATTTTATAGAGCGGTTTCGTGCATGTGTTGGAGCGCTCTTAGGCATTATACTCACAAGTATTCTTACATATTGGCTAGTAGGATCATCCAATGCGCTACCATTACTGATGGCGCCGATTGGAGCCTCAGCAGTATTGTTGTTTGCAATACCTGCTAGCCCTTTAGCCCAACCGTGGTCTATTTTAGGTGGCAATCTAATTGCCGCTACCGTAGGGGTTACCACTGCCATTTTAATTAATGATGTGGTGGTTGCTGCGGCAGTTGCATTAAGCGTCTCAATTGCATTGATGTTTACCCTGCGATGCCTGCACCCACCAAGTGGTGCTGTTGCATTATCAGCAGTATTAGGAGACTCGGCAATCCATGGACTAGGTTATTATTTTGTTGTTTTCCCAGTAGGGATAAACTCACTGCTATTATTAGTTGTTGCGTTAGCTTATAACAACGCCACGCGCCGCACTTATCCTCACCCTATTCTTACAGAATCAAATTTGAATCAATCCGTGCCTCCAGAAATGCGTTTCGGTTTTACTACTGAAGATTTAAATGAAGTTTTGAAGGAATATAATCAGGTCATAGACGTCAGTCGCGATGATTTACAGCTATTACTCCAACAAACTGAGATGCATGCGTATCGCCGAAGATTTGGTGAAATTACCTGCGCTGAAATCATGTCCAAAGATGTGATTAGTGTAGAGTTTGGAACTGAGTTGGAAGAGGCTTGGGGACTGCTGAGAAAAAATAAAATTAAGGCCTTGCCTGTCGTAGATAGGGCACATCGAGTAATAGGCATCCTTACACAAGTTGACTTCATGAAACATGCCAATTTAGAATTGCTAGAGGGCCTGGAAAATAAGCTTAAAGATTTTATTAGAAGGACTGCAGGGGTTTACTCCCTAAAACCAGAAGTCGCTGGGCAAATCATGACTTCAAAAGTAGTTACTGCAAATGCCAATATGCATATCATTGAACTTATTCCATTGATGACACAAAACAATTTGCATCAACACATTCCAGTCATTGATGCAGACCGTAAACTGGTTGGAATCGTTACTCAGTCAGATTTAGTATCTGCACTTTATCACAGCCGTATTTCTAATACCCGCACTTTAGGCTTATCTTCTTAGAATTCAGCTTCCATCACTCCTTAGTAATCTCTTTTGAAACCACCAAATAGGCCTTTGGCTTATTTTGATATGAGACCACCCATTCTATATACCTATAAAGTATATCAATATAATTACAAATTCTTTTTAATTATTTAAGAGCTTTGTTAAAGTGCGTTCATTCGATGAAATAGGCATAAAACAAATGAGCCAACTTAAACAAAAATTGCAAGATACAGATAATGCAGTGCTGCACGCAGTAGAGCGTGCTATTGCCTTAGTGCAGCAACAAACTGGATATGGCTCAATTGAAATTACAGTACACGATGGCCGTGTAACGCAAATTGAACGAAGAGAAAAAGTGCGATTTGAACACAAAGCCGGCCAATCAAAAATTTAAGCTTCAACAACGATAAAGCTACCTGATAACCGGAGCTACACAAATTAATTAATCAAACTCTGACCAGACCACTGGAAGAAAGATAAGGAGTTTTGATAATGCAACACAAGAAAATAGTATCCGCTTTAGTTTTGTCTGGCTTTTTCAGTAGTCCAGTCACAACATTTGCCAATGACAATACAGAGCTTGAAGAGCTGCGTGGTTTAGTACAAGAGCTAAGCCAGCAAGTAAAGGTATTGGCACGTAAAGGCGAAATAACCGAAGAAGAAATAGCTGCTGCCAAGAAAACCACACCTGTAGTTAAAGCCAGTGAAAAAGGTTTTGGGTTGGAGTCAGCGGATGGCAAAAACGTAATTAAACTGCGTGGTTTATTACAGGCCGATTATCGTTCGTTCCAGCAAGGAGCCAATGATGTGCGAGGCCGCTCAAACGGGCGCGCAGGAAATCTTGATGGTGATGGTTTTCATGAGGCAAATGACACGGGTTTATTGCGTCGTGTGCGCCCAACGATTGAAGGCACGGTTCTTGGTAAATACGACTATCGTTTTACACCAGACTTTGGTAACGGTAATTCTGTAATTGTTGACGCATACCTAGATGCACGCTTAGACCCTGCATTCAAACTCCGCGCAGGTAAATACAAGCCGTTTGTGGGCCTAGAGCGCTTACAGGGCGGCGGTGACATTAAATTTGTCGAGCGTAGTTACGTGACCAATGCAATTTTGCCGAATCGCGATGTGGGTATATCACTCTATGGTGATATTTTTGGCGAAAAACTGAATTACGCCTTTGGTATCAATAACGGCGTAGTAGATGGCGGCAATATTAGCTCTGGTAGTGAATTTGAAGGCAACAAAGAATTTACAGCTCGCCTATTTGCCACCCCTTTTAAAGATGAAACAAATGCACTTGCTGGCCTAGGCTTTGGCATTGCGGGTACTACTACCAATATTGATGGTGAGAAGAATTTGAACTTTACCGACTCAAGTGCTGCAGATGCTACTCGAAATGGTTTGCCTAGTTATGTCACTAATGGTCAACAAACATTTTTCCGCTATGGCGGCGGCATAGTTGCTGATGGAAGTCGCACTCGCATTGCACCACAAGCCAATTGGTACTATGGTCCATTCGGCTTAATTACGGAATATGCCAGAGTATCTCAAGACGTAAGTAAAGCTGTTGGTGGTTCGCCTGCAGCCGGTGGTGGGTTACCTGCTGGTTTCAATGGTGTCTTAGAGAATACGGATAGAAAATTAAAGCATGATGCTTGGCAAATTGCAGGCTCTTATTTAATCACCGGCGAAGATGCATCCTTCAAAGGAGTGAAGCCGAAAAATGATTTTGATTTAGATAAAGGCGGCTGGGGTGCCTGGGAGTTGGTAGCACGATACAGCGAAATTAACTTAGATGAAGATACCTTTAAAAACGCGAATGGCGTCAACTCAGGAGAGTTCGGTGGAACTGCGACGGCAGCCCAAGCAGCTGGTTTGGCATACTCGGATCTTTCTAGAAGTGCTAAGTCTGCCAAATCCTGGACAGCAGGTGTGAATTGGTACCTGAATCAAAATGCAAAAATTCAGTTGAATTACGAGCACACCAGCTTTGATGGTGGTGACCTTGCAGAAGGTTTGCCGCAGGCGACCAATGCCAATGCATCCGCGTCGAATGTACGTGATCGTGAAAGCGAAGAAGCAATACTTGCGCGTCTTCAACTTGCATTCTAATTTAATCGGATAAGAAATTTGAAGGATATATAAATGACTTGTTGCTGCTAAATAAAAATTTAAAACATTCAACACAATTCAACTTTTAAAGGATTAAACATGAAGAAATCATTATTAACGATTGCCTTATTGGCAGCCACATTAAGCATTACGGCGCCAATCTCGGCATCTGCTAAAGATATCAATTTACTCAACGTATCGTATGACCCGACACGCGAGCTTTACCAAGATTTCAATGCTGCGTTCAGCAAATATTGGTTAGAAAAAACTGGCAATAAAGTCACGATTAAAGCTTCACATGGCGGCTCTGGCAAACAAGCCCGTGCCATTATTGATGGACTAGACGCAGATGTGGCTACCCTAGCACTGGCTTATGACGTAGACCAACTTTACGAAAAAGGTAAATTGATTCCTAAAGATTGGCAAAAACGCTTGGCACATAATAGCTCACCTTACACTTCAACCATTGTATTGCTGGTGCGCAAAGGTAACCCTAAAGGCATTAAGGATTGGGATGACTTAGTAAAGCCCGGTATTTCTGTGATTACACCTAACCCTAAAACATCAGGCGGTGCACGTTGGAACTACCTAGCAGCTTGGGCGTTTGCACACAAAAAATACGGCGGTGATGAAGCTAAAACGAAAGAGTTCGTTAGTAAGTTGTTGAAAAACGTTCCAGTGCTTGATACTGGCGCGCGTGGTTCTACAACGACTTTTGTAGAACGTGGTATTGGCGATGTATTACTGGCCTGGGAAAACGAAGCTTTCTTAGCGCAAAAAGAATTAGGCGTTGGTAAATTTGAAATCGTTATTCCTTCACTATCTATCTTGGCTGAACCACCGGTGACTGTGGTAGATAAATTTGCGAAAAAACACGGCACTGAAGCAGTTGCCAAAGCTTATTTAGAGTATTTATACACAGAAGAAGGCCAAGAAATTGCAGCCAAAAATTACTACCGCCCAACCTTGGCATCGGTAGCTAAGAAATATGAAAGCCAGTTTCCTAAAGTTAATTTGATCAAAATTGATGAAGAGTTTGGCGGATGGCAAAAAGCACAAAAAACCCACTTCTCTGACGGCGGTACTTTTGATCAGGTTTATCAAAAATAGGTAACCAGATTTACTAGAAGTAATCATTAAAACAAACTAGGCAAGGTTGGACAAAATCCTGCTCTGCCTGATTAAGCAGGAGACTCTCATCATGAGTTCAGCTGACTATTCAAAATTAAAATCTTCGGCACTAATTGTTGGTGGTGACCAAATCGATGGCATCAAACAAGTATTGACCAATCACGGTATTACCGAAATCAATCACTGGTCTGGCCGTAAAACAGGTGATAGCAATAAGGTCATTCCGCATGATACGAAATTAATCGTGCTGATAACCAATTGGATTAGCCACTCGATTACCCATAAAGTAAAGAAGAGCGCGATTAAGTCTGGTATTAAAGTGATTTACACGCCGAATGGCTCCGCAGCATTGCGCAACCGATTGCAAAATATAGAGTCAAACAATTGATTGGAGATTGATTGCTGAATACTTTAAAAGTAAGCAGTAATCAGCAATTACTGGCTCTTTATCGATGGAGGAATAATGATGAGTAACTTAAACGAAACGCAAGCAACAGAATTACCCCGTATCCCTAGAATCAACGAACCTGCGCCAGACTTTGAGGCAAACTCGACACAAGGTCTTATCAAGCTTTCAGATTACAAGGGCAAAAAATGGGTGGTGCTATTTGCCCACCCTGCGGATTTTACCCCGGTATGTACGACTGAATTTATCGGCTTTGCCAAATATGCAGGTGATTTTGCAAAACTGAATACCCAATTATTAGGGATTTCTGAAGACAGCAATTTCAGTCATTTGGCTTGGCTGGCCAATATCAAACAAAACTTTGGTGTCAGCATCCCCTTCCCGGTCATTGATGACCGTGCTGGCCATGTAGCAGCCAAATTTGGCTTGATTCATCCTGGTGAATCACAAACTGCCACAGTACGTGCAGTATTCATTATCGATGACCAGGGTTTGATTCGTGCTTTTGTGTACTACCCATTGACGACTGGACGCTCAGTTGAAGAAATCTTGCGTGTTGTAGAAGCCTTACAGGTAGCTGATAAATATAAGGTAGCGACGCCAGAAGGCTGGCAAAAAGGCGACAAAGTGATTGTGCCAGCGCCTGCAACACAGAAAGACGCCGAGTCGCGCGCAGCAGAAGGCTATGAAACAGTGGATTGGTACTTCAGCAAGAAAGCTTTACCCAATGAAACGACAGCCCACTGAGTAGACAATCTACCTCCCTCATTCCGGCTAACCTCTAAAAGGTAGCCGGATTTTTTTTAACTGAATTTTACAGATTATTGATTCTTCAATTTGGCAAACGTCAAATCCCAATCCATAACCAAGACTCATTTTCATATAACAATATATTATAAATATATCATTTATTATTCTTTTACATTATTTGAGTCATTGCGTAAAGTGCGTGTATTCAAATTTAACTTAGCAAAGACCACCATGTTCAAAAAAATAGAATTCGATAAAAATAAGTTCAAAAAAAATGTTTTATTCAGTGCATTGATTTCTGCAACGGTGCTCTTTTCCAGCAAAGCGTTGGCAGATAGCGCTTTGCTTAACGTTTCATACGATGTTACGCGCGAATTCTATAAAGACTTAAATCCTGCATTCATTGAATACTGGAAACAGAAAACGGGTGAAACTGTCACGATTAATCAATCGCATGGCGGTTCCAGCAAACAGGCACGTTCGGTTGCTGATGGTCTTGAAGCCGATATTATCAGCATGAACCAAGCGCCCGATATTGATGTTTTGCATGATCGAGCCAAGTTAATCCCAAAAGATTGGCAAAAACGCTTGCCCAATGCCAGTTCGCCGACTTCATCCACTATCGTATTCTTAGTACGTCAAGGCAACCCGAAGCAGATTAAAGACTGGAACGATTTAGTAAAACCTGGTACTGCCGTCGTCATTCCAAATCCTAAAACTTCAGGTAATGGTAAATATAGCTATTTAGCAGCTTGGGGCTATGCCCTCAAAAATGGCGGTGATCAGGCACAAGCTAAAGATTTTGTGGCCAAGCTATTTAAAAATGTACCTGTACTCGATACCGGTGGCCGCGGCGCTACTACCACTTTTGCACAGCGCGAGATTGGCGACGTGCTACTCACCTTTGAAAATGAGGTGCATTTAATTAACAAAGAATTGGGTGACAAATTTGATGTGATCTACCCAAGCTCCAGCATTTTGGCGGAAAACCCAATCGCAGTGGTCGATAAATACGTGGATAAGCACAAAACCCGTGCACTTGCCCAGGCTTATGCGAATTTTCACTATTCTGAAACTGGGCAAGAAATTGCCGCCAAGCATTACATCAGGCCAAGTTTGGCAACTGTGGCGGCAAAACATAAAGCATACTTTAAGAAAATTGAATTATTTAGTGTAGATGAGGTGTTTGGTGGTTGGACAAAAGCGCAGAAAACGCACTTTGCGGATGGTGGAACTTTTGATTCGATTTACGCCAAGTATTGACACGACGACGAATCATTAACAATAAATAAGTTATAAGGATAAAAAATGGCAGACTCTAAAAATCAAACCTTGAAAATTGCTGATACACATATCGAGCGGCTTAGGTTACAACTAAAAGAATCATTATTTTTAGATTTAGATGAATATGGCTTAGCTGAACAATCTACCGGTGAATTTAACAGCACCTTTTTGGGAATGCAGTTAAACAGTGCATTTCAGCCGATTTATGACAGCGGCGCAGGCGATTTGTTTGGTCATGAGGCGTTATTAAGACCCTCTCTGGGCGGAGAGTTGGCGAGCACGTCAGAATTTGCCTATAGCTATGCCGAAGAATCTGGCAAGTTAGTACAGTTTGACCGCGTCAGTCGCGCCTTGCATGTGTTGAATTTTAAACAGATTTATGCAGAAAATGGCTTATTGTTTTTAGCCGTGCATCCTAATCTTTTGATTTCTGTAAGCGCACACGGCAAAGTGTTTGAACGTATTTTACACGCCAATTCAGTACCAACCGAGCGCATTGTGATCCAGATCGATGAAGGTCTGGTGACGCAAGATAAACAACTCATTGAAGCGGTTAATAATTACCGTGATCGCGGTTATCGCATCGCAATTAGCCATTTTGGCAATGCCCATTCACACATCGATCGTTTATGGAAATTGGCACCAGATTTTGTCAAGCTGGATGCAAGCTTGATTCAGCAAGCAGAAACCAATGATCATCTGTACAAAATACTACCAAGCCTGATTGACGGTATCAAAGCACTTGATGCGCGCGCGGTGATTGCGGGAGTTGAAACCCAATCACAGTTGAATATTGCTGTTGAAAGTGGCGCCAAATTACTGCAAGGCAATTTTCTTGGTAAAGCAGTAGCCGCGAAAGAATTACAAAATACGGATTTATTTAAAACTTCTGCTAACAAGCTTGAAGCGGCTTAAACTTAATTGTTGGATTGATTTTTATATGGCAAAACAAAAAAACGTACTTCCCGGCTTTAATTTATCGCTTGGATTTACCATCTTTTACTTAAGCTTGATTGTGCTTATTCCGCTAGCAGCGGCATTTATTAAAACGACCGAATTAAGCTTTAGTGAATTTTGGTCGGTAGTTACGACGCCCCGCGTAGTCGCTTCATATCAATTAACATTCGGCGCCTCATTGATTGGCGCCTTAATTAATGCGGTATTTGGCTTATTAACGGCATGGGTGTTAGTGCGTTACACTTTTCCAGGCAAAAAAATTATTGATGCACTGGTGGATTTGCCATTTGCCTTGCCAACTGCGGTGGCGGGTATTGCTTTAACCGCTGTGTATGCAGGCAATGGCTGGATTGGCCAATGGTTAGAACCCCTTGGTATTAAGGTCGCATTTACGCCCATCGGTGTGATTGTCGCGCTTACCTTTATTGGTTTGCCATTTGTCGTGCGTACTGTGCAACCCGTGTTAGAAGATTTGGAGGCTGAAACAGAAGAAGCGGCAGCCAGTTTGGGTGCTAATCGTTGGCAGACCTTCTCAAAAATCATCTTCCCCGCAATTTGGCCAGCATTACTCACTGGGTTTGCCCTAGCCTTTGCAAGGGCAATCGGTGAATACGGTTCGGTCATCTTTATTGCAGGTAACGTCCCTTTTGTCTCAGAAATCACGCCACTGATTATTATCACCAAACTGGAACAATATGAATACGCAAGCGCTACAGCCGTTGCTGTAGTGATGCTGGTTATTTCATTTTTACTGCTATTTGCGATTAACGGTTTGCAATGGTGGGTTAATCGACGCGCAACTGCGAACAATTAAGCGCTCATTATATTAAGAATAGATTAGGAACAATTTATGTCCATTTCCACACCTCTGCTGACGACACAGACCTCGCCAGTTCAATCACAGTACAGCAATTATCAAAATAAAGTTGCTCGCAGCAGGGCCACATCTGAGCCAGTATGGGTGCGTTGGACGCTCATTGGCATTGTATTAACTTTTTTAACCTTGTTTTTAATCGTGCCATTAGCGGCGGTTTTTACAGAAGCCTTACGCAAAGGGTTTGATACTTATATCACTGCATTGGTTGATCCTGATGCACTGTCGTCCATCAAGCTCACATTAATCGCAGCTGCCATTGCTGTACCGCTTAACTTGGTATTTGGGGTTGCGGCAGCTTGGGCAATCGCAAAATTTGAGTTTCGTGGCAAAAGCATACTCATCACCTTAATTGACTTGCCTTTTGCGGTTTCACCTGTGATTGCGGGTTTAATCTATGTGCTGATTTTCGGCTTGCAAGGCTGGGTGGGTCCCACTTTGATGGACTATGACGTTAAAGTGATTTTTGCGATTCCGGGTATTGTTTTGGCGACCATTTTTGTGACGTTTCCGTTTGTTGCGCGCGAGCTCATCCCATTGATGCAAGCGCAAGGTAAAGAGGAAGAAGAAGCAGGTTTGGTGCTGGGCGCTTCTGGCTGGCAGATTCTATGGCGCATCACTCTACCCAATGTTAAATGGGGCTTGTTATATGGGGTTATTTTAACCAACGCACGCGCCATGGGCGAGTTTGGCGCAGTGTCTGTTGTTTCCGGACATATTCGCGGCCTAACCAATACCTTGCCGCTTCACGTCGAGATTTTATACAACGAGTACAACTATGCAGCCGCGTTTGCAGTTGCTTCTTTACTGGCGATATTGGCACTGGTAACACTGGTGCTGAAGAGCTTTGTAGAGTGGAAAGTAGCGCACGATGCAGAAATTGATGAAAAATCTTAATAGAAAAATTGTTAATAAAATAAATTATTGAACTGGAATTGAAATATGAGTATTGAAATCAAAAACATTCGAAAAAACTTTGGCAGCTTCAGCGCGCTCAATGATGTGAGTCTTGAAGTGCCAAGCGGTGAATTGGTTGCCTTATTGGGGCCATCTGGTTGCGGCAAAACCACATTGCTACGCATTATTGCCGGGCTGGAAACACCCGATTCTGGCAGTATTCACTTCCATGGAGCAGACGCCACCGCACGCCAAGTGCGTGAGCGCGAAGTGGGATTTGTGTTCCAGCATTACGCGCTGTTTCGCCATATGACGGTATTTGAAAACGTGGCTTTTGGATTACGGGTGCGTCCAAAAGAAACTAGGCCTTCTGATGCCGAAATCAAAAGACGCGTGCATGAGTTATTGGAGCTTGTGCAATTGGATTGGCTGGCTGACCGTTATCCACCGCAATTATCGGGCGGTCAACGTCAGCGTATTGCTTTGGCACGCGCACTGGCGGTAGAGCCAAAAGTATTACTGCTAGATGAGCCGTTTGGTGCATTGGATGCAAAAGTGCGCAAAGAATTGCGTCGTTGGTTACGCCGTTTGCACGATGAATTACACATCACCAGTATATTTGTCACGCATGACCAGGAAGAAGCGCTAGAAGTATCAGACCGCGTGGTTGTCATCAATAAAGGTCAAATTGAGCAAATTGGTTCACCGCAGGAAGTTTATGATCATCCAGTGTCGCCCTTTGTTTATCAATTCTTAGGCAATGTTAACCAGTTTCATAGCCAGATTCATGAAGGCGAAGCCAATATTGGTGGCGTAGGCTTAAAGATTGATGCGCATCACGATACTAAACATAGCCCGGGTTTAGCTTACGTGCGTCCACACGATATCGAAATACAGAAAGAACTGAATGGCACCAAGCCAGCTTTTGAAGCTGTAGTGAGTTATATTCACGCGATCGGGCCATTGGTTAGGTTGGAACTGCAACGCGACGACCAATCTGACATCATTGAATCTGAACTTACAAGAGAGCGCTTTTTACAATTAGATTTGGCCGTTGGCAATAAAGTATACATTTACCCGCGTAACGTTCGCGTGTTTTTGCAGAACTAATTTCCATGTATAACTGTATTTTTTCATTGTAGGAGAGTGCTTACCAAGTTTTCAGAGCTTGCCTAATATTTACCAATCTTTCTAAAAGATAGAATCTCTCATATATAAATTGAAAATCAATTCATTTTATATTTATCTTTAATGTGTATGGTTTGGAGAATATTAAAGCATGCGTGAAAATTTATTTGCAGCATCTGTTATCTTGGTTACTGGGGTTGTGGGAATAACTTTAGGCTTAACATTAGGTATGGTTTTTTAGCATTAAAATTGGCGAGTATTACATTTCTACTATTTCAAACTCGCATCTGAACATTTCGCTTCTCCTCGTTAGCTTATAATCCCATATTCTGCCTCATACTCTGCCAGTGTTTAATGGGCACAATCTAGATTACCTCTAATCTACTATTCTTAAAAATAGTGAAGCGTTGGAAGACCTCCTATCTCTTTTTTTCTGTGTGTCGTACACAGCAGCTTTCAGTCCGTTCAATCATTCTCAGAGTAACTAACTAACGTATTTATGCCTTCACATCTGTTGTTTCGTGTGTACAATATATGCACTGTTTAGGATTTATTATGAAAAGCTATTCTGAAATTGAGGCAACCGATTTATTGGAGCACCTTTGCAAGCCAAAAGTGCTATTAGTGGATGTACGTAACGATGACGAAGTAGCACGCGGGATTATTAAAGGCGCCATACATATACAACTGTCAATGTTACCTTTGCAATACGACAAACTTTTAGACGCAAACTCTGTAGTATTTTATTGCCACAGTGGTGTACGCTCTGCGCATGCGGCAGATTTTGCTGTAAGTAAGGGTGTGAGTGATGTATTTAACCTGGTTGGGGGTGTTGTGGCTTGGGCCAAAGCTGGCTATACATTAAGCCCTAAAAAGTAAATTTGGTAGATTGGAAAACTAACGGACTGGAAAACAATGGAATTTGATAAAGAATGTGATGCACGCAACTTAAATTGTCCTCTGCCGATTTTGCGCTGCAAAAAAAGCTTAAGTGAAATTATGCCAGCGCAAATCTTAAAAATCATAGCAACCGATCCTGGATCAGTGAAAGATTTTCAAGCCTTCTGCAAACAAACGGGTCATGAGTTGTTACAGTTAGACCAGGCAGATAGCGAATTTACGTTTTACATTAAAAAACGTGCTGACAACTAATTCGTTAATTGTTTAATTTGTTAACTAATAAGACATGGCTGAAAGCTCACCTAAAAAACTTGCTTTAATCGCCTCCAAAGGCACGCTCGACTGGGCATACCCACCTTTTATTTTGGCATCTACTGCCGCCGCCTTGGATTACGAGGTGCAAATATTCTTTACCTTTTACGGGCTGACCTTACTTAAAAAAGATTTAAACGAGATGAAAGTATCACCACTTGGTAATCCCGCCATGCCTATGCCAGTACCCATGCCAAACTTGGTGCAAATGATTCCGGGTATGGAGAGCATGGCCACCATGCTGATGAAACAAAAAATTGCCAGCAAAGGCGTGGCCAGTATTGAAGATCTGCGCAGTGCCTGTATTGAAAGTGGCGTTAAGCTGATTGCTTGCCAAATGACGGTCGATTTATTTGATTTTAAAAAGACTGATTTTATAGATGAAATTGAATTTGGCGGTGCAGCTACGTTTTTTGAGTTTGCCGGTGAATCTGATGTAAATCTGTTTATCTGACCGTTTATATTTGGCGTAGTATCTAGAAACTATAACGTATCCTGAGTTCGTGAAAGTTGATACCAGGATTGTTGCTACTAAGGCCAGCGTTAGAGTAATGCTGGAACCGATAGCCTAAGTCATAGCTCAAATCCTGACCAAACCGTATCCCCGCACCGAGATGGTCGCCAAACTGGAAATTAGTGCCTAGGCGTTTGTCATCATTCACGGTTTTCTCTGATAACACATGTGCACCGATACCCAACTCTATGTAAGGCATGATGTTATTGATTGTGGAGCGTTGTAAACGCAAGACCGGGGTAATGCCTAGGCCGTAGATGTCGTTTGCCCCATGATCTTTACCTTTCCAGTACGAACCATCGAGCTCCCAATAACCACCCAGCCACCAGTCACCTTCAGCAAACCAGCGTCTTTCCCAATCCCACTGTACAGAAATGGCCATTGTATTGGCATCTTGCCCTGAGCCAACGATGATTGCGATCCCGTCAATAGCATAGCTAGGTGTTGCTGCCATACAATAGAAAACTGAAAGCAGCTTAACTTTATTTTTCATGATGAAAGCTCTTATTAACTGTTGTTTATAAGCGAGTTCCACTCCCTGTCAGGGCATCATAATGATAAAGCTAGAAGCTTGCAAGTTCTGCTTTAGCAAAGAAAAAATGGTTATTTCAATCTGGTCATCTGCAACTGTAACTTCTCTAAACTAGCACTAAATTCTGTCATGCGCGCTTTCTCTTGCGCAACTACTTCTGCGGGCGCACGGGCTACAAAACTCTCATTGTTGAGCTTACCATTTGCTTTGCCAATCTCGCCCTGTAAACGCGTAATTTCTTTACTTAAGCGCTCTCTTTCGGCGGCAACATCAATCTCGATTTTGAGCATTAACTTAAAATCACCCACCAGCATGACTGGGGCATCGGCTTCTGGCAGTTCAGTTGCAATCGTAACTTCTTCTAACTTGGCTAAAGCTTTTAAATATGGAGAATAGGCTTGTAACTGAGTGACATCTCCCGTAGCAATTAAAGGCACCCGCGCGGCGGGTGAAATGCCCATCTCACCACGCAAACTACGGCAAGCTTCTACCATTTGCTTAAGCTGGGCCAGCCAAGCCTCTGATGCCTCATCTAACTTATCCAATTGTGCTTTTGGGTAAGCCTCTAACATAATGGAAGCACCATGCTTTTCCGTCATCGGCGCCACTGTCTGCCAAATTTCTTCGGTGATAAATGGCATAATCGGATGCGTTAAACGTAAAATCGTTTCTAGTACGCGCAATAAAGTACGTCGCGTAGCACGTTTTTCGGCATCATCCCCATTTTGAATCTGTACTTTCGCGAGTTCTAAATACCAATCGCAATATTCATCCCATACAAACTCATAAATCGCTTTTGCAGCCAGGTCAAAACGGTAATCCGTAAAAGCCTTTTCTACATCTGCTTCTGTACGTTGCAATATACTCACAATCCAACGATCGGCTTGTGAGAACTTACGCCCACTTTCACCACAGCTGGCCGCATCAAAGCCGTTATCTTGGCCTTCTGTATTCATGAGTACAAAGCGTGTGGCATTCCACAACTTATTGCAAAAGTTACGGTAACCATCACAACGCTGCAAATCAAACTTGATATCGCGGCCTGGCGAAGCTAACGCTGCAAATGTAAATCTGAGTGCGTCGGTCCCGTAAGCTGCAATACCTTCCGGGAATTCTTTACGGGTGCGTTTCTCGATTTTTTCAGCGTCTTTTGGATTCATCAAACCAGTGGTACGTTTTTTAATCAACTCATCCAGCCCGATGCCATCAATAAGGTCGATCGGATCAAGTACGTTACCTTTAGATTTACTCATCTTCTGGCCTTCGGCATCGCGAATCAAGCCATGCACATACACATGTTTGAATGGAATTTTGCCGGTAATATGCGTTGTCATCATGACCATACGCGCCACCCAGAAGAAGATGATGTCGAAACCTGTTACCAGCACTGAAGAAGGAAGGTATAAATCTAAGGCAGTATTCGCCTTATCTTTGGCCTCGTCTCCAGTCCAATCCAATGTAGAGAACGGCCAGAGTGCAGCTGAATACCAGGTATCAAGCACATCATTGTCACGCTTGAGTTTGCCTGTATAGCTATCTTTTGCGGCCAATACTTTCGCCGCATTTTCATCATGTGCCACATACACTTTGCCGTCATCTGAATACCATGCGGGAATTTGATGGCCCCACCATAATTGGCGGGAGATACACCAATCCTGAATGTTATTCAGCCATTGATTGTAAGTATTCACCCAGTTCTCTGGATAGAACTTGATCTCACCTGATGCCACAACATCCAGCGCTTTTTGCGTGATGCTCTTGCCATCTGCCGCGGGCTTGCTCATCGCCACAAACCATTGGTCGGTGAGCATAGGTTCAATCACCACGTTGGTACGGTCGCCGCGTGGTACTTTAAGTTTGTGCTTCTCAACTTTAACCAAAAAGCCCTGTGCCTCTAAATCTGCCACCACTTGTTTACGTGCGGCAAAGCGCTCTAAACCTTGATACTGTTTCGGCGCTGCATCATTCACCTTGCCTTCCAACGTTAAAATACCAATCATAGGCAGTTTGTGGCGTTGACCTACAGCATAGTCATTAAAATCATGCGCTGGGGTGACTTTTACCACGCCAGTACCGAATTCCAAATCTACATAGTCATCTGCAATAATCGGTATTTCACGGTCGCATAACGGCAATTTTACGTTTTGGCCAATCAGATGTTTATAACGCGCATCTTCCGGATGCACCATCACCGCCACGTCGCCCAGCATGGTTTCCGGACGCGTTGTAGCCACGGTCAAATGGCCTTCTCCACTAGCAAGCGGGTAGTTAATGTGCCACATGAAGCCATCTTCTTCTTCCTGCACCACTTCTAAATCTGAAACGGCTGTGCCGAGTTTCACGTCCCAGTTCACCAAACGTTTACCACGATAAATCAGGCCTTCGTTATACAAACGCACAAAGGTTTCAGTCACCGTTTTGTTTAAGCCTTCGTCCATAGTAAAGCGTTCACGTGACCAATCAGGTGAAGTGCCTAAACGGCGCATTTGTTTGGTAATGGTGCCGCCTGAGTATACTTTCCATTCCCACACTTTTTCCAAAAACTTCTCTCGGCCTAAATCATGGCGCGACACGCCTTGCGCATCTAATTGGCGCTCTACAACGATTTGCGTCGCGATACCCGCGTGGTCAGTTCCCGGTTGCCATAGTGTGTTATCGCCGCGCATACGGTGATAACGGGTCAGCGCATCCATGAGTGTTTGGTTAAAGCCGTGCCCCATGTGCAAAGTACCGGTGACATTCGGTGGTGGCAATAGGATACAGAAGTTATCTGCTTTTGGTTTGCTGGCATCTAAGCCTGCGGCATAGTAGCCTTTGCTCTCCCAAAACGCATACCATTTACTTTCAATCGTTTTAGGGTCGAAGGATTTTGCCAGTTCTTGATTGGCAGGACTCGCATTAGCCAAATCTTGATTGACTTGGTCTTGATTAGTAGGTGTATTCATAGCCCATATTTTAACATAGGCTTGAGTCGTGATTAGTGCTGCAAAACAGCTGAGATAAAAATTATCGCTGACACAATTAGGGTTAGCTATTGTTGGAATTACACGCTATGGCTTTTGCCCGACATTTTCCCCAAACAACTCTACACCCACCTTCTCCCAATAGCGCGAAAAACGTTTTAAGCGTTTTTCACTTACAACTGTTTCGGCAAATTTGGTTTCAGGCATCCATTGTGTATTAAACGGCTCGAGCAATGCTTTTAATTGTCTATTGGGTGTATCCTGCGTAAAAATTTGTCCAACGCCGCGCTCTTTCAATATAGTGCCCGTGCCACCTATCCAAACCTCTACGTCTTGCAGTTCACTTAAGCAATCTGCCACAAACTGCAGGCGCTTAAGTGGCCATTTGCCATGTAAAAAGTCATCAAACACAAAAATTTTAGGCATAGACCGACGCAACAAAGGATGCGCTGACGACAACATTTCATCATGCACAAATATCGCTACTGCACGATGCGAAGAAAATGCCATTCTTTCTGGCATGATTACGCGATGTACTTTAGCCCGGCCTGATTGGTCGTTTGGAAAAAGCCGCTCTTTAAGCTCTTCATAACTCGCATCAAACGGGCAGGTTACTTTGCAATTAGTGCAATATTGCGCCCCGGTAAAACGGCTTAAATTTTCTTTGTTGAAGTAATAGGGTTTAGAGCTAAATAGCGTAGCTACCCATTGCCATGAGAGGTGATTGGACGCTTTATCCCCATCAAGCAAATGATTTTCAAACCAATCGGCAGCGTCGCGCCAATCTACCTTAAGCCAATGCACGACATAGGCTGCAAACCACATACGCGCGTGGTTATGCACATAGCCTTCTAAGGTTAAATTGCGAATAATTCCGTCCATACAGGGTAGGCCAGTAATGCCTTGGCGGATAAAATCAGGCATCAACTTATCGCCTAACACCACTTTAGGGTCTTCGATATCGCTAAAAATACCATCGCCTAATTGGTACCACACCCGCCGCCAATAATCACGCCAGGCCAGTTCTTGTACAAACTTTTCTGCATTTGCGCCTTGTTTACTGCGTATATAATCTGACGCCTCTTTAAGGGTAATACAGCCATGCCTGAAATACGGCGAAAGCTTGGAAACCGAACCATTCAAAAAATGACGGTTACGGCTATAAGCCTCGACATCGATCGTATGAATACGCTTCTGTGCCTCTTGTCTGCCACCAAGCCATTCGTCGCCTAACTGTGCGCCAATTGCTTGTGGAAACATGCGGCGTATATATTGCAAGCGTTCTGAACGCTCTTTTGGAATAGATAGTTTAAAAGATTTAGTCATTTAAATAGTTTAGTCAGCTTTAATATCAATAGTTTACACTTATTTCATGAGTTTATTTCGAGAAATTTTCTCCATTATAGTTGTTCATTAGTGCTTAGCAATGCTTACCATTTCATTTTAGGATCTCATGGTTTTCCTCAAAAAATAATGAATTAATGCTAAGATATTTCTATAGATTTTTCACTAACTTTAAGAGGCAAGTATGTTAGATGCAATGTGGATTTGGGGCGCAATTGGCTTAATTTTATTGGCAACCGAGATGGCAACAGGCACTATATATTTGTTGTGGTTTGGCATTTCTGCACTTAGTGTGGCAATTGCAACATGGATGTTCCCAAATTTGGCGTTGCCATTACAATTTGTCATGTACGCCGCTTTATCTATTAGTTCACTTGCAATTTGGAAGCTGAATTACAAAAAAACCGAAACGCATTCAAGAGTTGGCCAAGCGCAAGGTGAAGAAATTGGGCGCGTGGGTGAAGTCACCAAAACCTGTGGTCCAAATCAAACTGGTACGATTACTTTTACACAGGGTTTAATGGGTAGCCGTGAGTGGCCTGCCATTGCTAATGAAAACATTGAAGCAGGTAGCAATGCTGCAGTAGTTGCTGTGGAAGGCAACATGTTGCGGATAAAAACAATTTAAAAACTTAAGGGAAATCATGGAAACTGTTAGCTTACTCTTCATATTATTGGTGGTCGTTGGTATTTTTAAGGGCGTACGTATTGTGCCACAGGGGGAGGAATGGGTAGTAGAACGACTAGGCAAATTTAAGGGTGTGCTTGCACCTGGCCTAACTGTAATTAATCCTATTTTTAGTCGCATTAGCTACAAAGTGACTACTAAAGATATTATTTTAGAAATCCCACAGCAAGAAGTGATTACAGCAGATAATGCCGTGATTTTAGCCAATGCAGTGGCCTTTATTAAGGTTTCAAACATTGAGCGCGCAGTGTACGGCATTGAAAACTTTCGCGAGGCTATGCGCAATATGGTGCAAACTAATTTACGTTCAATTATTGGCGGCATGGAATTAAATCACGCACTCACCTCGCGCGACCGTATTAAAACCGAGCTAAAGCAAGCGATTGCAGATGAAGCATTGGATTGGGGCTTGACGGTAAAAAGTGTAGAGATTCAAGATATTAAGCCCTCTAGCAACATGCAAGAAGCCATGGAACGTCAAGCTGCAGCCGAGCGTGAGCGCGTGGCCGTAGTCACTGAAGCAGAAGGCGCTAAACAATCGCTGATACTCAATGCAGAAGCACGATTAGAAGCAGCGCGTAAAGATGCTGAAGCGCAAATGGTGGCTGCAAAAGCCTCCGCCGAATCGATTAAATTTATCTCGGAAGCGGTAAAAGAAAACAACTCTTCCGCTACGTTTTTATTGGGTGATCGCTACATCACTGCCATGCAAAAAATGGCTAGCTCAAACAATAGCAAAATCGTGGTTGTGCCGGGCGATTTAGTCAGTGCCGTAAAAAACTTGGTTGGTGGGAAATAAGCAAAAAATGCAAGCCGATATCCCTCGGCCTGTAGGACTTACTTTAAAGGTCGATAGTATTTAGGCACATACTGCGCATTTTGGGTCGCGCTCAAATTTGATGCTGCGCCACTCCATGCTCAATGCATCTAATAACAGCAAACGCCCCTGCAAACTCTCACCGATATTCACGATTAATTTTAAAGCTTCAGCAGCCTGCGTAGTACCTATCATTCCTACTAACGGCGCGAACACCCCATTTTCCGCACAACGCGTTTCTTGGTCAGTCCCAGTATCAGGGAATAAGCAGTGGTAACATGGGCTGTCTATATGCCTAAAGTCATATACCGTAACTTGCCCTTCAAACCGCACTGCAGCCCCAGAAACTAAGGGCTTTTTAAGTGCCAAACATACGCGGTTAAGCGCATAACGCGTGGCAAAGTTATCACTGCAATCAATCACCACATCTGCTTCAGCAGCTAGTTTTGTAAACTCAGCTTCGGTAGATTTTTGTTGAATAGTTTGTACGTTTACTTCGGGGTTAATCTCATAGATAGTCTGCTGGGCAGATACTGCTTTATTAATGCCGACGCTTTGCGTAGTGTGTATAATTTGCCGCTGCAAATTGGTTAAATCTACCGTATCAAAATCACAAATGGTCAGTTTACCTACGCCAGAAGCCGCTAAATATAAAGCGGCTGGCGCACCTAAACCACCCGCACCTACAATCAATGCGTGGCTTGTGGTAAGTTTTTCTTGGCCCGCATACTCAATCTGAGGCAATAGAATATGGCGGCTGTAGCGAAGAAGTTGCTTGTCATTCATATCGGAAATTTAATGCAGTTGACCAGCTTGAATCATCGCATTATAAAGTACGTATGGTGAAATCCAAGTTACGAGATGATCGAATTCATTCGGGGGATCTAATATTGAGATATCCCGACTCACAAAAACCATTTTAGGGTTAGTTGCTATACTTGGATTGATAGCTTCGCTTGGGCTACCTGGTGCTGAGGAGCCTGTTGCACCAGTTGAATAAATAACTGCAACCGCGTTATTTATTAAAAAATTAGCCTCGGTGCCGCCTGAACATCTTGTAGCAGTAACACCAACATCAGAACTACATACCCTTAAATTTTCTGTATTTTGTGAAAGTGCCACAATTCCCACATCGTTAATATCATTATTAGTTGTGTAATCTGGGATAAGTGCGCCACCTTGGTTAGATTGTGTAACAGCGTACATAATGCGGTTATCCCATGCATCTACTGCGAAACCTTGCGCGTCAGTTGGCTGAATTCCTAGAGATGCCGCGGGTAAAAATCCTAGTTGCGTAGTGCAAGGACCGCTAGCATTTGGTGCCGCTATTCCATTAGTAATATCAGTCGCTGGGCAAGGTAGTCTGCCATTTGCCTGTACAAACCCGATTAAAGCTTGTTTGGCATTATCTAGTCTACTAATGGTTTCTGCTTGTGCCGCTTGTTCACGTTGCGCCCTTAACGGTAACAATAAAGCCGATAGCAACAACCCAAAAATGACCAATACAATGGCCATTTCAACCAAGGTAAAACCATTCTGCAGCATTGATTTTCTTAGTATCATGGCATCACTATATAAGCTTGATCATTGTAATTATTAGTTTCTTGTCTATTAGTGGCATCAAATGCTAAATCATTATTTGTATTTTGTATGCTATCAAGATAATCGTTTATATTTCCGGATGGACGGCTTTGTAAAACCATTGGTTGTGCTTCTGTTGCTGCCAACAAGGCGCCTGCGCTAATCAGTAACGCGCCAACTCCTGTCTTTCCTCCCACTTGTAAATTGACAGTAGGTGACCATTCATAATAAAAATAATCTTGCCATAGGTTTTTTTTAAACCAATCAGGCTCCCTTAACCCAATAGTAAAGTTGCCCATATCATTACACTCCGCAGTATCTCTAGGAAGAGTATCCATCACAATTGCACAATCCAGTGTAGCACTGTTAAAATCGGCATAATCATTTAGTTTGTAGGTGTATTTGTTTAAAGGTGTTGGTGGGAGATTGTGCGTACAATCACCTAAGTTTGTACATGAAAAAATTGTACTGAATCTGCTACAACTACCTGCACCTGTGCAAGTACAGTTTTTAGGACTCGCAGCAGATGAACAAAATCCTAAGTCTTCTGTATTATCCCATGTTCCTGCATTACGATATAAAGTCACACTAGCTATTGGCTGAAAACTGCAACTGCAATTAGTAGGCGAACTACAGCCGCAACTATCGGTAACATCAATGGGCAACATGCCTTTTGTACTAACTCCTGATGAGTTATGGTTATTGAGTGTGGCGCCCAAATTCGCCGCATATGGGAACTGTCCATTCTTAGCTCTGTATTGATTTAAGAGTTTACTGGCCTCTGCACTTGCGCGACTGGTTATTGCAGCCATTAACTCATCAATGGTGATATAAACCAGCTTATCGTTAAAATAATAAGGCTTTGTGACACTCATATCCGCCTCTGTAACGTTACTGCTATCCTGTCCGATTATAAAGTCTTCATTAGGTAGCACATAATTCGCATTGCTGTAATTTGTCGCGCCAATAGTAAAGCTATCTAAATACTGATTAGCGGTTGGTGCGACTCCCGACCGATTTTGCCCGGCCAATGTATTACCAGGCGCAATAATCACAACTGCTACTCGATCTGAAATTAACTGCCCATTTCTGTCTAATATTTTTAACCATGGATAGCTAGGAGTGCTCACTATACTAGGGTTGATAATAGGATTACTGTTAGGTTCGGTTGAAAGAAACTCATAGCGATGCACTAAATTTCTTGATACTGCGTACCATAGTCGGTTGCCTAGTGCATCGCGAAAATCTTCACCCAACCCTACTAAGTAATCCTCACACGGCAAGTCTTGACCAGCAATCGGTAATTGTCCTATTAATAACGAATAACTACTGGGTACCAAAAAAGCTGTATTTGATGGAGGGCAATCACTTTTTCCATCATAATTCGGACTAACTACCTCCCTTCTATCAGGATAGGGAAATTGTCCTGGATGCGTTGGATGACTCACTGCCCATGCAATTAAAGCTTGTTTGGCCGCATTCAGTGATTGCATGGTTCTTTTATCTTGGTCAAGTCTCAATCTTGCTGGGTCAAAGGCATTTAGCAGATAAGCCAGCACTCCCAGTCCAATGATAAAAGCCATCAGGATAACGACTGCGCCTTTTTGCTTTGCTTTTAGTCGGCTCCGCTTTTTCATATTACTAGCCAGCTAATTAAAAACCGTTGTCGTCAATAGTGCCACTGTCACCTTGCGCTGCATTATTTCTTGCCTCGCGCACGCGGCCAGTTTCCGGGTCGTATACTTGCCCCGCTTTTAGGTTAAGGTATTTGCCATTGCCTGTGAGTTTGATTGGCACGCGGTTGCTGCCCTCTGAAAGCTTGCCCACAGCCACATCTTGATTGTGCGAGTTTTCTTGCAGGGCTTGGTTGTTTACCCACACGGTACCTTCTTTGCCATCGTTACGTTTTACATAGCCTTGCAAATTTACGGCCTCAGGAAGAACTACCGGTGTAACCTCAGCTTCAGTTGGCGCATCAACAACAGTAGTCGCGACTAGTTTTTTCTTGGTTTGGCGTAATTGATCTAAGTTGCTACGCTCGGCTGGCGAGGTAAATAAGCGGCCAATCGAGTCAGCTGCCTGTGTGAATTGACTATAAAAAACTAGGCTTAATATGCTTACTTTCAATATTAAAAGTTTCATCACAATCCCTCCGTTATTGCAGCACTGGAAAGTTGTGGATCGCGCAAGGTGAGCCAATCTATTTCGCATTCGGCTTGCATATTGGCCGCTACATTCTTGCTATTAACCACTGCACCAATGGGGCGTTGTATCTTGCAATCGCGCACAATAAACGGCGTTGTTTGCTCATGCAGGCCGTCAATAATTGCCAGCATATCACCCTCGTGCAGCAAATCTAATTTAAGGTTCATCACTGAGCGGTTTAACCTAAAGCTACCTAAGTTAGGCAAAAAACTGGGCTTGTAGGCTTCCTGCAGGCCGATGCTGTAGTTGATGCTGAACAATTTATGCTTGGCGTGAATATTACGCAGTGCTTCTATCCATTCGATACGCCGCTCTTCGCCCACAAAACCATTTGCAAGTAAATCGTTATACAGGGGCAAATATTGCATAATGGTTTCTTTTTCTACGCCCGATGACTGAAATTTTTGCCGCGCTTGGTTAAGCATGTTTTGCTGTGCACGGAGTGACGTTTCGTTTTTTGTCCGATACTGGTCGGCAAAGCTAACTAGCAACCCCACTAGTATGAGTGCAGCTCCCAACCCAATGATGGGGTAACGTAATTTACGCCAGTCTTGCTGATTTAAACTCATATTAGCCAGCTCATAAAATCCGCCTCATCATGCAGCCTTCCCGCCAACTGGTTTTAATACGATTTTCAACTTAAATATAGCAGGCGGGCGCTCATTTGGGGCATTTTCATCAGTTGTGCTGCCTTGCAAATTTGCAAGAGAGCTTACATTGACAGGCTCTTGCAATACGATTACTTGCTCTACGCGCGGGTCATCGCGCAAACGAGTTACGAACTGATTGACGCTATTGAGCGCTTTGCGATAATCCCCCGTAAAACCTTTAATTTCTGCATTCACAAAACCTATCTGCACCAGTTTGCTGGGGTCACTATTAGTGACGGGCTGCGTAGTTTGATTTTTGACATTAGAACCAGCATCTTCATCTTTTAGCTCTCTATCGCTGGATTGCACCCAACGCAGCCTATTTAGACCAATTTCTGGTGACACCTCAAACGCTTGACTTAACACTTGCATAAGTTGGCGTGGGGTTTGGTCATTGTTTTTAATACTTTGGGCCAGTTCTGCAGCAATTTTTAGCTCAGTGCTGGGAATAGGAGTTGTAGGGAAATCTTTCGCCACTTCCTCATATTGCTGTTGTTGCTGCAAGGTTTGTGCAACGATAGATTGCAATTGATTTTGTTGTTGCGAGCCCTGCCAGCCATAATAAGCAGCTAAAACAACACCTATTGTGCTAATGGCAGCAGTGGCGATATTAATTTTACGGCGAATATTATTGAGGCCATGAATTTTACTTAAGGTAACCGGTGCCAAATTATCGGGCACATTGCCGTTAGCCAATAACTGCATGTGCAACAACTCAGGATGCGCCTTTACCAAATCACCGGCAATATTCACATTTTTGGCATAGGCCAAAAGGTCTACCACTTTGCAATCTAAACCCTGGTCTTGAGTAATGTTTTTTGCTATTTCATCATGTGTGTGATCCAAAGCTGGCAGCACCATTTGCAACGGGGTTTCACCTGCAACGAGGCGCTGGCTCATTAAATAAAGTCGCGTTTTATCAATCTCTACCAGATAAAAATACGCCAATTGGTTAGGTTTAATATCTTTCATTGGCGCTAAGCGACTCATACGGAGGCGGCCATTATGCAGATAGGTTTGACGCAAGCCAGAAGATAAGCGCTCGCAAAATAATATATGAGGTGCCATCAACTTCATTTGGCGCACCACTACTTGGCTGATCATAGGCAGTAAATACACTCCCACCAACGGTGCTTGATTGGCTTGGATGGCATCCATCCAACCTTGTAAAAAATCGGCATTGCTTAAAGCAACGAATAGGAATTGATCATCTTTGCGTTTATCGCTCGCACGTTTAATAAAATGTGCCGCACGGTAAAAGTTGTTGCGATTAAATTGATTCAGCTTACGTTCGACTATTTCACGCCGCGCACCACCAGTAGTATGCGGCAGGCTTTCTAAGCGGTAATCTTCTTCAATGGCATCGGCAATTAAATAGATATTAATGTCTTTGTGTTGCGCTAAATATTCGCTAAAACGAGTATGGTCTTGACTGTTGTTGCTGAATACTACATAAGACTGTAATTTTGTGCCATGCCAGAACCCAGCGATTAAACTGGTGTTGGTGGCGCACAAAATTAACTTTTTAGGGTTGTTTAACATTAAATTTTAATCAGTTAAAACTTCATCTTACCAAACGAATCGTAGACAGGGCCTAGCACTGACATCATGATAAAGGCTAGGATTAAGCCCAAAAATACGGTGAGCGCCGGCTCTAATAACTTGAGCATTTTTTGCATCATCTCATTTACATCCCTGTCGTAAAAATAGCTGACATTCAACAGTGACTTGTCCAGTGCGCCAGTACTTTCTCCAACTTTAATCATACGCACCACCAGCGGAGGGAACAAGCCTGCATTTTGAAAGCTCTCACTCATGCTTTCGCCCGCGTTAATTTGTGCATGCGCACGGCTGAGGGCATCAGCCACTACTTGGTTACCCACAATTTTTTCGCAAGTTTTAATAGCATCTAACACTGGAATACCTGTTTCATACATGAGCGCAAAATAGCGTGCAAATCGTGCCATGATGATTTTTTGCAGAATCTCCCCAGTAATCGGAAGCTTCAATTTAATGTAATCAAACTTATAACGTGCATCTGCGTTTTGCCGAATATAAGCTGCCAGGCCTGTAATAGCTACGATTGGAAGGGTTAGAAAAAGCCACCAGTAATTTACAAATGCGTTAGAGATAAAAATTAAAATACGTGTGTTCAAAGGCAACTCTTGGCCTAAGCTATTTAAAAACTTCACCATTTCGGGCACCAAGTACACCATTAAAAATGTCACGGCTGCCATCACCACCACAAATACAAACAATGGGTAGGCCAGTAAGCGCTTAGTTTGCCCCAATAACTCATCTTGCCATTTCAAGGTGTTGCTCAAATTATCAAATACCGTCGATAACCGCCCTGTCTGCTCACCCGCAGCCACCAAGTTTACAAACACTTCATCAAACACCTCTGGGTGCTCTGCCAAGGCTTGGCTGAGCATTTTCCCCCCTTCTACTTCACCTGCCAGCGCGCCCAATACTTTTTGAAAGTATGGGTTTTGCGTGCTTTCGCGCAAATCATTCAAACCTTCCAACATGGGCACACCCGCGCTAGTAAGCTGCTCTAGTTGAAAGCAAAACATGACCAAGTCACGATTATTAACCTTTTTTTGTGTAAACGCATTTTTGGATTTTTCGGTCAATTTAAAGGTGATTAAATCTAACCCCATGCGTTCCAGGCGTATTTCTAAATCTACCTCATTAAGTGCATCCACTTGGCCTTGCGCGTGGCGGCCAGCTTGGTCAATTGCCCTGTAGTTAAAGGTTGCCATAAATTTACAAAGAGACTAGAACGCTAATGTAAAATACGCGAAGTTAAGTCAATCACCCGCATCACTTCATCTATGCTGGTGTAACCCTCTAAGATCCTTCGTACACCATCATCCGCCAAAGTAGAAAACCCTTTTTCTAACGCCATATTGCGCAGTTCATCGAAATGCGCGCGCCGCGCAATCAGCGAATCCAGATCATTATCTATACGCAACAACTCCATAATCGCCATGCGGCCCCTATAACCAGTTTGGTTGCAGCGTTTACAGCCTTTATGCTTGAAGATTTGAATCGCCTCGTTACGTTTAACGCCTAAAATTTTACGCTGGTCGTCCGTGGGCTTGGTCGGTTCTTTGCAATGCGGGCATAGTACGCGCACTAAGCGCTGTGCCACGATGCCGATGATATTACCCGCCATGATGTCAGGTGAGATACCGATATCAGTAAGCCTTGGAATAGCCCCTAGCGCGGAGTTGGTGTGCAATGTTGTAAATACCTGATGGCCTGTCATCGCAGCCCTGAACGCCATGGTCGCAGTGTCGGCATCACGTACTTCGCCCACCAGGATAATATCTGGATCCTGTCTCATGATTGAGCGGATGCCGTTGGCAAAGTCTACCTTATTCACCTCGGCCACTGAGGTTTGTCGCATTTGCGTAACTGGATATTCAACGGGGTCTTCCAATGTCATAATGTTCACCGACTCAGTATTCTTATGAGTCAGTAATGAATATAGTGTCGTGGTTTTACCGCTACCTGTTGGTCCCGTGACCACCAATATGCCTTCTGGTCGCGTCATCATCAGTTTTAATTGGTCAAGGGTATTCGTGCGTAAGCCCATGCGTTCTAGCGGAATAATCGAGCGTTCACGATCCAACACCCGCAATACGATATTTTCGCCATGAATTGTGGGATGTGAGGACACCCTAAAATCAATCGGCCGGCCGCATAGGTTCATGTTCAAACGGCCATCTTGCGGTGAACGCGTTTCAGCAATATCCATCCCTGAAATCACCTTTAAACGCACCGCTACGCCAGGCCAATAGCTTTTATGCAAGCTCCGTACTTGTTGCAACACGCCGTCTATTCGGTAGCGGATACGCAAAAATGCAAACTCTGGCTCGAAGTGGATATCTGATGCGCCACGCTTCACAGCATCCATCAACAGCGCACCCACCAAGCGCACCACAGGCTGGGTATATTCTTCACCTTCCGAAGTTAGGCTTTGGTAATCGATCTCGCCGGTTTCGATCTCGCGTAGAATACCGTCAACGGAGAGCTCATAACCATAAAATTGGTCAATATGCTCTTCCAGTTGTGCATCGGCCGCTAATACTGGTTTAAGCTGAATCTGCCCGCCCAGCATGGCGCGTAGTTGATCTAGCGCCACTACATTAAACATATCCGCCATGGCCACGATCATGGTTTTAGTGGCCTCTTCATAGGCCACGGGAAGTAAGTGATAGCGCCTAGAAAAGTCCTCAGGCACCATCCCCAGCGCATCCACATCGGCCACTACCGTACTTAAATCAATACTTTCCTGGCCAATGGTGTGTGCAACCAAGTCGCGCACCATGTTCTCAGAAACAAAGCCCAGCCGAACCAATTGGCGGCCTAATGGAATATTGTTTTGTTCTTGCTCGATGAGTGCAATGCGGAGCTGATCTTGACTAATCAGGCCCTGCTGTACCATTAATTCACCTAAACGTAATTTTCTTCTAAGTTCAGCCATTATCTATTCTGATTTTTAAATTATTGAATCGCACTGATACGCGCTTGCAGCGCAGCTTTGTCGATATTGCCTGCATCCGTAGCTTGCTCTAACGCTCGTATGTAATATGGCAAAGCTAATTTTGGCTTGCCCATTTGATCTAAACTTACTGCTAAATTGTAGGCATTGTCAGTGGTTTTATTTAGGCTATATGCTTCAAAATAAGCCTGCTGCGCTGCTGCCCACTGATTCTGCTCAGCATATAAATTTCCCAGTGCCACATGTAGGTTAGCGTCATCCGGCTGCTTAGCCAGCATATTTTTTAAACTAGTTTCGCTAGAGAGTTCATTGCCCGGAGACGGATTTGACATCAAGCTGCTATCTAACATTGCGGTTTTTGCAATACTATTGCGCGGATCAACTTCTAGCACTTTGCCATACCAACCATTGGCATCTGCCACACGGTCTTGTCTTGAGGCAATAGCGCCCAAGCCTAGCAAGGCATCGACATTCCTAATGTCACTTTTTAGCACTTGCTTGTAAAGTTTTTGTGCTTCAACATCATTGCCTGCATTATAGGCCTCGTAGGCAGACATCAGCGCAGGATTAACGCTTGGCGCTGGCGTAGATTTCGTCACGCTTATAGAAGCACTTTCTGATGCTATATTAGCTGATGCATTGTTTCTTGATTTACGCGTCTTTTTGCTGGCATTGTTGGCAGAAAAAGAGGCCTGGAAGCGGTTCGAGCCATTATCGACTTGCCTATCGCCACTTAACGCAGTTTCTCCTGCTGAATTATCTTCAGCCAAGCTTTCTTCTGCCACAAATAGACTGTCATCATCATGAACAAGCGCAGATGGATCAGTATTTTTTCTACTCACCGTGGGCTTGATTTCTGTAGACTCAAATGCTGGCGGCATTGTTGTTGACGGCGCCAGACCCAAAGCCGCAGCTTCTGACTTACTTGCTTCAGAACGTACATTTTCTGCAGATATAGCATCTGGCGATGTGGTGGCAATTTGTTCTAAAGGTCTCGGCGGCAACAATATGGACGGTGAACTATCGACAAACTGATAAAAATACAGCCCCATGCCCAGCAGTACGATTAACCCAGCTCCGGCGATTATGATTAATCTGGCATTCTCTGTTTTTGTTTCGATGCCTTTGGCTGAAAACACATTCGCGGCACTCTTGGCAGCTACATCCTGACTGGAAAATTGTTGTGTGGAAGATGGAGTTGCTGTAACAAGCTTTGTCTCGGATCCTGAAAATTCACTATTAGGACTTAGCGATAATTCTTCCCGCGCATTTTTACTTAGGTGTTGAGGTATTTTGTTGTGTGGCTTATTGCTAGCATCCGCATCAATTTCGAGCTCAAGCTCAACTTTATTTTCAACCGCTTGATTTTTTTTGGGTGTTAATGCTTGCGCTTGCTCCGTTTTAGTATTATTGGCTTGCGCTTCTTCGGCTTTATTCAGCGCTTTAATCAGCAGACTCATAATCGCTAGCGTCCAATTATCTAGCGTCTTCTAGCACATTTTGTAATTGCTGCGCTGGAAGATATTGTTTATAACTTTGCAGTTCGTCACTCTCTAAGCTGGCATTGATGATCACAGTTGGGCGCAAGAAAATCACCAATTCTGTTTTTTTGCTAGCATCATCCTTGCCAGTAAATATTTTACCCACACCCGGGATGTTTGATAAACCAGGCACTTTGTCAGAATTATTCTGTATTTCATCTTGCATTAATCCACCCAGCACCGCAGTGCTACCGCTATTGATTTGCAAAATAGATTCCATTTCGCGCACTTGAATTTGTGGAATGGTGCTAGGGACTCCACTTAATAATGGGTTAGGGTCGCGCACAAAACTGAGCACACGAGAAATAGTGGGGCGTACATTAACATTCACATTGCCAGTATCATTAATTTGTGGTGTTACGCTCATCACCACCCCAACTGGCACGGTATTCGGTGTAGTAGTAATAGTAGGTGAAGTCACTACTCCGGTGCTAGCAAGCCCAGGTTGCGCTTGCACAGTAAAATATACCAAGTTATCCACTACTTTAAGGATAGCCGTTTGATTGTTTAGTACCATCAGTTTTGGGCTAGAGAGCACTTTGGTATCGCCAAACTGCTGAAGTAAGTTTATAGATGCGGCAATGTTACCCAATGCACTGGTAGGGTTAAAATATCCTGCTACCAATCCCAAGCCAGTAGCGCGAGTCGTTAAGTTACCAGGGGTGAAGTTGTCACTATTGAGTCTTTGGCTAAAAGTGAAGCCGCTGCTAGCACCAGTATTGCCCAATCGACTCCAATCTATACCAGCTTGAAAATTGTCGTTTAATACCACCTCAACAATAGTCGCCTCAATCAACACTTGCTTTTTGGCGCTTCCCATCACACGGTCTATAAATTCTTGTACTTTTTCATGTTGTTTATTGGTGGCGCGTACGCTAATTACGCCTGTTTCTGGGTTGGCAATCACGTTGGCCGCTAACAAAGTTTTGTATTCTGATTTAGCTTTTTCACGTGCCTCAGTTGCGGCTCTTGCCTGATCCGCTGGATTATTAATGGTTATAGTCGTGCCATTATTAGTTTTACTGGTTTTGTCCTCACGCTCTTCAGCATCCGCCTCGGTACCGATGCGCGACACAATAACCTCTTTATCGGTTTCTGCCAGCAGATCTTTAATGTTTTGAATCAGCGATTCCCACAAATGATTTTTAGAGCTACTATCCACCGAAGTGCGAGAACTATTATTTGCGCCATTTCCAGCGCTACTAGTCACATTGCTTGAGCCACCCTCGCCCGTGCTGGCGCTTTGGCCAGTGCTAGAAATTTCTGCCGCAGCGCCTATAAAACCCTTGGTATCACGGGTCATATTGACATAATCTACTTTGTAAATGCGCAACACTGGTTGGTCGGGTGTTATGTACAGCACATTGCCTTCCATTTTGTAGGTCAAATCTACCTGCTTAGCTAAGCGCTCCAAAATAGCTGGCAATGTCTGATCAACCGCATTTAAAGTTGCGCGCCCTTGTATGCTTGGGTGTATGTCAATGTTAAGTTTGCTTTCACGTGCCAGAGCGAACAAAATCTCTTTCACTGGAACTTCGTTGACTACTACACTATAGGTTTGTGCTTTGGTGGTAGCTGTAGGGGGTGGCAGTTGCGGGGCACTACGTACTAACTTGGGAATCGGCGCAACATTGGTGTTTTGCGCATTATTTTGGCTTATTTCGGGGGTGTTAGCTTTGCCATCAATATGGCCAGAAGATGGTTTTAATTCGGTTTGATGCGTACAAGCCGTAAATGCCAAAGCCAGCAATACAATACCAAATTTAGCCATAGTAAGGCTTGTATTATTATTTACAGCTTGATTTTGCACGACTTGCTGCCCCTAAGGTTTTTATACTGCTATTGTTATCGCATAACTTGCATTAAATTGCAATACTAAGCTATTGAAAAATTTATAAAATATGCTTTAGCTATAGCTTTTTTACAAATTTATTTGGTTTCTTGTAAAACCCCTGCAACAGTGCGTAATTGCGGTCGATTTTTTTGTAACTCTAGCGGCAATTTTTTTAGTGCTTGTATAGCTTCTGCTCGGTTAGCAAAACTGCCATACAACACGGTTAAAAATGGCTGGCTACTTGTTCCATTTTTAGCGACACTGGTTCTGTAAACGAATATATTATCTAGCTCAACTTGCTGGCTAAGTACTTCCAAATCGCTTTTAAGTTGTGTATCGCTGCTTGCACCCATCAACTGAATAGTGACCGTACTTGGGTTTTGACTGGCTAGCCAGGCAGCGGTAGCCGCCAATCGACTGTTTAAAATATCTTGATTTAATTGGGAGTTCATTTCTTGAGCGCTATTTACCAGAGCATTTTTGGCCGAGCCGGAAGGCTCACTGATACTGGCTGCTGGGCTAGGTGCTTTAATGTCGGTTATTTGAGTCGTAGTATTAATATTCGCATCAACTGTACTTTTTGGCGCTTGCGCGAATGTACCTGTAGATTTTTGCTGCCAGTTACTCACCGCATAACCCAGTGCCAAGCCAAATACTAATACTCCTCCCCATATTAATATTTGCATTTTTTTGGCTTGTTTTTTTTCTGCTTCCACACCAAACTCACTGTCACTGATTGCTGCCTGTACATGCTTTGGCGTTACCTGATACACATGTTCGGCAAAAGCAGCCAACAGGGCTTTATCAGCTAGGATATTCACCCGCCGCACCAAACCATTTGCGGCATTGGCAAGCTTCTTAATCGCCGTCCCAGTAAATATTGGTGGGCCAAAGTAACCAGCCGCACGCAGCCTGAACATCAAATATTCGCCGATTTCTTTTGTTTGTAGTGGCGCTAAGTTAAAGCTGTGGGTAATACGCTCACGTAGCTGACGGATATTGGCTTGGTTGAGATTTTCGTCTAACTCGGGTTGGCCAAATAACACTATTTGCAGCAATTTATCGTGCTTGGTTTCCAGATTTGAGAGTAAACGAATCTCTTCTAGGGTTGCTAGCGGCATGCCTTGCGCTTCTTCTACAAAAATCACAACCTGCTTGCCGGCCGCATGCCGAGCCAATAAGTGAGTCTGCAGCACCTGCATCACTTTTAACCTGTCGGCGTTTTTGGGTAACTTTAACTGCAGCTCAAAAGCAATTGCGTGCAACACATCTTCGGGCGCCACACTAGGATTTGCAAGGAATATGCTTTCAATCTTATCGGGCAAAATACTTTGCAACATCCGGCACAGCATGGTTTTACCACTGCCAACCTCCCCTACCACTTTGACAATGCCTTCACCACTGGTAATCGCATAGATTAGGGCATCTAGCACCGCGCCACGATTGCCGCCAGTAAAAAAAACTTCAGTATTTGGGGTGATTTTGAATGGCGGCTCTTTTAAGCCAAAGTGTGCATAATACATAAATTAAAAAAGCTATATTGCGCCTTATCTAGTTTCTTCTTGTAGCTGGATGCGGCTATACAAAGTGGTGCGATTAATGCCCAACATTTTTGCAGCTTGGCTTAAATTGCCGTGAGTAATGCGCATGGCAGCATCTACATAAGCTTTTTCCCATGACTTTAGAACTTGGTCCAAACTGACATTGGCCTCGTTCTGCAAGTGCTGTAAAGCGTAGCCGGATAGATCGCCATTATTGCTAATAACCGTACCGCTTCCATCCACCTCGTTCTGGCGTGATAAATCCAGTTCAGCCGACAACTGTACCTCATTAACTGTCTGACCTGCATACTTTGCAATAAGGCGAATGATAATATTGCGCAGCTCTCGTACGTTGCCTGGAAAGTGGTAACTGAGCCAGCGCGCTTTAGCGCGTTCGTCCAGTTTGAAAGTTTGCTGTGCGGTTTCACGTGCATAAAATGTGTTGAAATGCTCTAGTAAAATAAGGCTATCTTCGGCCAAGTCACGTAGTGGTGGCACTTTCACCGCAAAAACACCTAAGCGATGATATAAATCGCTTCTAAAATTGCCGGCACGCACTTCAGCGCGCAAGTCTCGGTTAGTGGCGGCGACCACACGCGCCTTGCTTTTGCGCACTTGCGTTTCACCTACGCGTGTATACTCACCATTCTCTAACACACGCAATAATTTGGCCTGCATTTCCAGCGGCAATTCGCCAATTTCATCTAGGAAAAGCGTACCTTCGTTAACATCTTCAAAATAGCCCGCATTGGCCGCATTGGCGCCTGTAAATGCACCTTTGGCATGCCCAAACAAAATAGACTCTGCCAGCATTGGTGAAATTGCTGCGCAGTTAATCGATAAATAGGGCTGTTTGTTACGTTTGCTAAAACGGTGAAAATTACTGGCAACGCGCTCTTTGCCACTACCAGATTCGCCCTCAATCAATACTGGAAAAGGCGAATCGGCGAATTGGCGGATTTGCGTGATGAGGGTTTGCATCGGCAAACTTTCACCGATCATGCCACCATTTTTGTCCTCTTCTGGTTTTGGTAACGTCTCGCTAAGCTCGACACTTTGTACTTTTAATGAATTTAAAAGCAGCTCTTTAAGTTTGTCGACATCGCAGGGTTTGGGGATAAAATCGAGTGCGCCCAAGGCCAGCGCATGCTTCACATTCACATCGTCACTTTGACCAGAAAGCACGTGAATCTTCATGGTAGGAGAGTGAGCTAATAACTCACCAATCATTTTAAAACCTTCGTCCGGCTTATGTTGCATCGGCGGTAAACCCAAATCCACCAGTGCTAGCGAAGGCGGTTCATCCAGTTGCCTGAGTAAGCTTTTGGCCTGCGTACGCGAATCTGCGACGCACACCTCAAAGTGTTTGCTTAGCACAAAATGCAAGGTATCGGTAATGAGCGGGTCATCATCAATGATGATAAGCACCGGACGAAGCTCAGCCATGCTTTATCCTTCTAATTTATAACGATTATTATTATTTATTAAGGATACTATAACCGTTATAGGGCGGGCTATCAAGGCAAGCTGAAAAGAAAATGGGGTGGCTGATGGGGCTCGAACCCACGACAACAGGAATCACAATCCTGGACTCTACCAACTGAGCTACAACCACCATTGAAACGAAAAACCAAATTGGCCTGCCCGACAGGAATCGAACCTGTAACCCCCAGCTTAGAAGGCTGGTGCTCTATCCGGTTGAGCTACGGGCAGATGAGTTACATGCTACGATTAAGGCAAAGCTACTTAATATTTCAAGCTCTTGCTTACTACTAAAAGTTCTTGGTCGGCGTGGAGAGATTCGAACTCCCGACATCCTGCTCCCAAAGCAGGCGCGCTACCAGGCTACGCTACACGCCGAAGAGGCAGAAATATAGCGCAAACAAGGCATTTGGTCAATTCGAATATGTTAAAATGCTGTTTTATTTTGAATAAATATTTGAATTGACGCATGACAGCACAAATTATTAACGGCAAAGCCATCGCAGAAAATTTACTTGATAGCATTAAATTAAAAATTGATGCCCGCATTGTAGCTGGCAAGCGCGCACCTTGCTTGGCGGTAATATTGGTAGGCGACGATCCGGCCTCTGCTATTTATGTACGCAATAAACGTAAAGCATGTGAAAAAGTGGGCATCCACTCTATTGCGCACAACCTGCCTGCCAGCACGAGTGAAGCCGATTTATTTGCACTGGTGGACAGCATTAATCATGACCCCAGCATAGACGGTATCTTGGTGCAATCGCCGCTACCGCAACATATTAACGAAGACGAATTGATAGAACGTATTAGCGTAGACAAAGACGTGGATGGTTTCCATCCGTATAACATTGGCCGCCTAACCGTGCGCCAACCCACTTTACGTTCCTGCACGCCATTTGGTGTCATTAAAATGTTGCAAGCATCCGATATCGATTTAATGGGTTTAGACGCAGTGATTATTGGTGTTTCCAACCACGTTGGCCGCCCCATGGCGCTCGAGTTATTACTGGCAGGCTGCACAATTACCAGTTGCCACCGCCATACAAAAAACTTAGCCGATAAAGTTAAAAGCGCAGATTTAGTGGTTGTTGCAGCAGGTAAAGCTGGCTTAGTACAGGGTGACTGGATCAAGCCAGGTGCCATTGTGGTAGACATCGGTATCAATCGTCTAGCTGATGGCAGTATTTGTGGCGATGTGGATTTTAATGCGGCCAAACAACATGCGGCTTACATCACGCCTGTGCCCGGCGGCGTGGGGCCAATGACAGTTGCAACACTGCTGGAAAATACACTTTTAGCATTAGTGCTCTCTGAAAAAAAGGCCTAAGCACTTCTAGATGTAGCTTAGAATCCATTACAATTAGTATCAATTATTTTTTGCATAACATGAATAATAGGTGTACACTCGCGCGATTAATTTTGAAATATTTTTAACTTTATTTTTATAACTATTTGATTTTTTTATAAAATATTGTTGGATCAACTTGTTGGATTAAACTATGGCAGAAACCCTTACAAAAGCATTTATACCTTATCAGGCAAAACCTGATGAGGAATACATGAACAAAAATCAGCTCAAACATTTTCGTAACATTTTAAATGGCTGGAAATCTGAGTTAAGCCACGATATCGATAAAACCGTGCACACCATGCAAGACGAAGTGACTATGTTTGCCGATCCCAACGATCGCGCCAGTCAAGAAAGTGACATGGCGCTAGAGCTGCGTAACCGTGACCGTGAACGTAAATTAATCAAAAAAATTGATGAAACCCTGCGCAATATTGACGCCGATGAATATGGCTATTGCGAAGGTTGTGGTGTAGAGATTGGTTTAAAACGTCTAGAAGCACGCCCTACCGCAACGTTATGCATCGATTGCAAAACGTTAGACGAGATGCGCGAAAAGCAAGTAGCGAAATAAATTTCGCTACTTGCTTTTAGTTCCGATTAACCTTTAGGTTATATCGGAACTAAAAACAGGTCGCCAAGTAAAAGCCCGATACGTCGGGCTTTTTCGCTTTTAAATGCGTTTTAGGCCATAAAAAAACCCGCTTGCGCGGGCTTTTTTATGGCACTACTGCTGTGGTGCATCCTCTTTAGCAGGCGCATCAATCAAAGCTTTCATGCTTAAACGCACTTTGCCTTTGTCGTCAATTTCCACCACTTTCACTTTAACAATGTCGCCTTCTTTTACAAAGTCGCTCACCGCATTCACGCGTTGATGGGCGATTTGTGAAATGTGCACCAAGCCATCTTTACCTGGCAGCAAGCTTACCACTGCACCAAAGTCTAACAGCTTCACAACTGGGCCTTCGTAGATTTGGCCGACTTCAACTTCAGCGGTAATTTGTGCAATGCGACGCTGCGCCTCTTCGCCTTGCTCAGCACTTGTACAAGCAATTTTAATGGTGCCATCTTCTTCAATATCAATGCTGGTGCCTGTTTCTTTGGTGAGTGCTTGAATCACTGCGCCGCCTTTACCAATCACATCACGGATTTTGTCTGGATTGATTTTCATGACGATAATGCGTGGTGCAAAGGCTGACATCTCAGTATTGGCACTACTCATGGCTTTTTTCATAATACCTAAAATATGCGTACGGCCTTCTTTGGCTTGCGCCAATGCCACTTGCATAATTTGCGCAGTAATGCCGGTGATTTTAATGTCCATTTGCAGTGCAGTAATACCGTTATCGGTACCTGCCACTTTAAAATCCATGTCGCCTAGGTGATCTTCATCGCCCAAAATATCCGTCAGCACCGCAACGCGGTTGCCTTCTTTAATCAAGCCCATGGCAATACCTGCCACTTGTGCTTTCATCGGCACACCTGCGTCCATTAAGGCCAAACAGCCACCACAGACTGAAGCCATTGAGCTTGAGCCGTTTGATTCGGTAATTTCTGATACCACACGCATGGTGTAGTCAAAATCTTCTTTTGCTGGCAAGGCTGCAATCAATGCACGCTTAGCTAAACGGCCATGACCAATTTCGCGGCGTTTAGGTGTACCAACACGACCCGTTTCACCTGTAGCGTACGGCGGCATGTTGTAGTGCAACATAAAGCGGTCTTTAAACTCGCCTTGTAGCGCGTCAATCACTTGCTCGTCACGGCCTGTACCTAAAGTGGCTACCACTAAAGCTTGTGTCTCGCCACGGGTAAACAAAGCTGAGCCATGCGTGCGCGGCAACACACCAGTACGAATACTAATTGGGCGCACAGTGCGGGTATCACGGCCATCGATGCGAGGCTCACCATTTAAAATCTGGCTACGCACCGTTTTAGCTTCTAAATTAAAAAACTCTCCTTTAATTTTGTTGGCTTCAGCTGTTGATGTATTTTCAGTAATTAACTCGCTCATGACACGGTTTTTAATTTCGTCTAACTTAGCAGAACGTGCACCTTTGGCCTTGATTTGAAACGCTGCATAGACGTCTTTTTCAGCTAATTTTGCTACTTTTTCAATCAGTGCAGTATCTGGCTCAGGCGCAACCCAATCCCAAGCATCTTTACCTGCTTCGTGTGCCATTTCGTTAATCATGCTGATGACGGCTTGCATTTGCTCGTGACCATACACGACTGCGCCTAGCATAATTTCTTCTGATAACTCTTTGGCTTCACTTTCCACCATCATCACGGCAGTTTCTGTTGCCGCTACGACCAAGTCTAACTCAGTCGTTTCTAATTCTGTTTTTGATGGGTTTAATATGTACTCACCGTTGATATAGCCCACGCGCGCTGCACCTAGTGGGCCAAAAAATGGAATACCTGACAATGACATGGCCGCTGATGCACCGATAATCGCAGGAATATCTGCATCGATTTCAGGGTCGCTTGATAGCACAGTAGCTACCACTTGAACCTCGTTATAGAACGCTTCTGGAAACAACGGGCGCAATGGACGGTCAATTAAGCGGCTTGTTAGTGTTTCTTTTTCTGAAGGACGGCCTTCACGTTTGAAAAATCCACCTGGAATTTTGCCTCCTGCGTAAGTTTTTTCCATGTAATCCACGGTGAGTGGAAAGAAATCTTGACCTTCTTTTACTTCTGATTTACTGGTAACCGCCACTAACACAACGGTATCACCATAACTGACTAATACTGCTGAATCTGCTTGACGCGAAATTTCACCCGTTTCTAAGGTGAGCGTGTGTGCGCCGTATTGAATACTTTTTTTTGTAATATTAAACATTAATTTTCCTTTTCATTTCAATAAGTTGCCATTCACTACCCAATGACAACCAACTCTATAATAGTGATAATTTTTCAAAGCAAAAAAGCCGATGCATATCACCATGCAATCGGCTTTTCTTTACATTATAAAAGTGAGCAAAATAGTATTAAGCCAAACTTTTATAACAATTATTTACGTAGACCTAAACGCTCAATCAATGTTTGGTAACGTTGTGTGTTTTCGCTTTTTAGGTAATCTAACAAACGACGGCGTTGGCTCACCATTGCCAATAAACCGCGGCGTGAGTGATTGTCTTTTTTGTTTGATTTAAAATGCTCGGTTAAATAAGCAATGCGGCTAGTTAACAGTGCCACTTGCACTTCTGGGCTGCCTGTATCGCCTTTAGCTTGTTGAAAATCGCTAATGATTTTAGCGCGATCTGCTGCTGTAGTTGCCATCTTTATCTTCCTTTTAGTTAGCGTCAATGCAAAAGCAGCAAGACTTTATAATAACGCGTTTAAAAATAAACGCTCAAAAATCAAACCGCGAATGCATTCATTTACAATGAGTTGCGCATTTTAGACTGTTACACACCAATTAACAAGCTTTTTTATAGTTAACAAGCTGATTTTACTAATATTTTGTCAAATATTTAAGCTGGTTTTTGAATCAATCGCTTAGGCGCGATTTTTCCATCATCTTGCAAAAAACCTAAACCTAGAAACTGCTGTGTTTCGTTATAAAGCCGTAATTCGCCCTGTACAACTTTGCCAGCTTGCCACACGGGCTGTCCTTGCATTAAATAAAAGGCGGCATCAGCATTCAGAATCACTTTTGGCAAGCTCTCTATTGCTGAATCTACAGGCAGCAATAAAGCGTCGCGCGCTTCAATTGGCATGTCCTCCAGTTGCTCAATAGTGATTGTATTTGCTAAGAGATAGCCTGCAGTTTCAGTGCGGCGTAGACCAATTAAATGCGCACCACAGCCTAGAGTCGCGCCAATATCTTCTGCCAAAGTGCGAATATACGTACCCTTGCTGCAAGTTACGGTTATCTGTGCTATGTCGGCAGAAAAACGATCTACTACAATACTTTTTATTGTAATTAAACGAGCATGGCGGGCAATATCCACGCCCTCTCTGGCATAGGTATATAAAGCTTTTCCTTCGTGCTTTAGGGCAGAATACATGGGTGGAATTTGGCTAATTTCACCAATAAATTGTTGGCAGGCGGCGCTGAATTGACTGGGCGTTACGTTCACTGGTGAGGTACTTAACACCTCACCCTCCGCATCGCCGGTTGTTGTGGTTGTGCCTAGTTTTATGGTGGCAATATAGGTTTTGTCAGCATCTGTGACATATTGGGCAAACTTAGTGGCTTCGCCCAAGCAAATTGGTAATAAGCCCGTCGCCAAAGGATCTAGTGTGCCCGTGTGACCTGCTTTAGCGGCTTGAAACAGCCATTTTACTTTTTGCAAGGCTTGGTTAGATGAAAAGCCGAGGGGTTTGTCTAGCAATAAAACGCCGTTGATATTGCGTTTAATGCGTTTGGTTTGAATCTTTTTTTCAGCCAAGCTATATTTTCTTTTACTCAGTTTTCTTTATTCGAAGTACTTTATTAAGTCGCTCTTGATAAATTACTTTTCTGGATTGAGCTTATCGTCTGAAGCACGCGCCGCATCGATCAATTGTGCCATTTTTATACCAACATCAATTGATTCATCGTAGACAAAATGCAATTGTGGCACCGTTCTAAGCAGCATGCGTTTCGCCACTTGTGTGCGTAAAAATCCTGCTGATTTTTCCAGTCCGTTTTGCAGACTTTGACTCGATTTGGCCGCACTGTAAAAAACTTTTGCATGTGCCATATCGCCAGTCACTTCAACTGCAGTAATGGTTACCATGGTAACGCGCGGGTCTTTCACCTCAAACATGATTAAATCAGCCAGCTCACGCTGCATTTGCTCGGCAACGCGGTGGCTACGTGAATACTCTTTTGCCATTGTTTATAAGGTTCTAGCGACTTCTATCATTTCATAAACCTCAAGGATATCGCCAACTTCAATATCATTGTAGTTTTTGAGCGATAGTCCGCATTCAAAGTTATTTTTCACTTCTTTGACATCGTCTTTAAAGCGTTTGAGCGAATCCAGCTCGCCCGTATGCACAATCACATTATTGCGCAACACACGTACTTTAGAATTGCGTTTAATCATACCGTCTTGCACATAGCAACCGGCAATGGCGCCTACTTTGCTGATGCGGAATACTTCGCGGATTTCCACTGTACCAATCATACTTTCACGCTGCTCTGGTTTCAGCATGCCACCCAAGGCTGCTTTTACCTCATCTACCGCTTCGTAAATAATATTGTAGTAACGCACATCCACACCTAAGCTATCAATCAATTTACGTGAGCCAGCATCGGCACGTACGCTAAAGCCAATCAATACAGCGTTAGATGCGCTGGCCAAGTTGACGTCAGATTCTGAAATTGCACCAACGCCAGTATGAATAATATTCACTTTGACTTCTGCTGTAGAGAGTTTTTGCAGGCTAGTGGCTAACGCCTCGTAAGAGCCTTGAACGTCTGACTTGATAATTAAATTCAGCGTTTGGACTTCGCCATCTTCCATTTGGTTAAACATGTTTTCAAGCTTGGCGGCTTGTTGTTTCGCCAATTTCACATCGCGGAACTTGCCTGCACGGAAGTTAGCAATTTCACGTGCTTTGCGCTCGTCATTCAGCACAATCACTTCTTCGCCAGCGCTTGGCACATCGGCCAAACCTAAGATTTCGACTGGAATTGATGGGCCAGCTTCTTTAATGTCGTTACCAGATTCATCTAACATGGCACGCACGCGACCAAAAGTAGTACCTGCTAATATCATATCTCCACGGCGTAAGATCCCAGATTGCACCAACACCGTAGAAACAGAACCACGGCCTTTATCTAGCCTGCCTTCAATCACCAGACCTTTAGCTGGCGTATTTCTTGGCGCTTTTAATTCTAAAATTTCTGCCTGCAACAACACGGCCTCGAGTAATTCATCGATACCCTTGCCTGTTTTGGCTGATACTTCGCGGAACATAGTATCGCCACCAAAATCTTCAGGCACCACTTCTTGCGCAACCAATTCCATTTTTACGCGTTCAGGCGCTGCATCTGGCTTATCAATTTTGTTAATGGCCACGACTAGAGGCACACCTGCCGCTTTGGCATGGTGAATCGCCTCAATGGTTTGCGGCATGACGCCGTCATCAGCTGATACCACCAAAATCACCACATCGGTCGCTTTGGCGCCACGCGCACGCATGGCAGTAAAGGCCTCATGGCCTGGTGTATCTAAGAATGTGACCATACCGCGTGGCGTTTCTACGTGATAGGCGCCGATATGCTGAGTAATGCCACCAGCCTCTCCACTGGCAACGCGGCTACGACGAATATAATCCAGCAATGAAGTTTTACCATGGTCAACGTGACCCATCACCGTCACTACTGGCGGCCTAGTTTCTAAAATAGCTTCCGCATGCTCGGCTTCTTCTAAGAAAGTTTCAGGGTCGTTAGCTGCTGCTGCTTGCGCAGTATGGCCCATTTCCTCTACCAAAATAATGGCGGTTTCCTGATCTAACACTTGGTTAATCGTGACCATCATGCCCATGCCCATCAACACCTTAATGACTTCAGCGGCTTTAATTGACATCTTATGGGCCAGCTCTGAAACGGTAATGGTTTCAGGCACTAAGACTTCATGCACGATTGGATCAGTAGGTGCATTAAACGCATGTTCTTGGTCGTCATCTCGATGCGATTTGTGTTTGCCTTTAGGTGAGCGCCAACCTTGATTGATACTAGTATCGCCGCGCGTTTTCAAGCCACGCTTTTTGTTCTCAGCGTCAGTCCAGTCTTTATTGTTATTTTTGCCTTTTTTAGCATCTTTAGTGGCAGGCTTTGCAGCTGCGCCTTCTTTGGCAACAGGTTTATGCAGTGTACCTTCTGAAAGCTTCGCTGCTTTGGCTTTTGCTGCTTCAGCTTCGGCTAACTTTTTAGCCTCTTCGTCCGCACGACGTTGCAACAACTCTTGTTTCTTGCGTACATCTTCTGCCTGCATTTGCGCTAAAGTAGCATGGCGTTTTGCCTCTTGTTCGCGCATGGCAATTTGCTCTGGCGTCAATACTTGCTTTCTTAGCGTTGTCGATTTAACTTCTGCCACGGCTTCTACTACTGGCGTAGGCTCTGTGACCACTTCTATCGCTTCAATTATTACTGGCTCTTCAACTGCTTCTTGCACTGGTTCAGGTGCCACTTCAATCACAGTCTCAACTATTGGTGCTGGTAACTCTACTTCAGTTTCGCTGCGCTCCAACACACGTTTTTTACGCACCTCTACTTGGATAGTGCGGGCTTTACCCATGCTATCGGTTTTTTTTATCTCACTGTTTGATTTGCGTGTAAGGGTAATTTTACTTTTAGGTGCTTGCGCTGCGCCATGCTCTTTGCGCAAATATTCAAGCAAAGCAGTTTTATCCGCTTCTTCCAGCTTATCTTCTAGGGCAGATTTGACCACGCCCGCGCTTTTTAGCTGCTCTAGCAGCAAGGCTGTGGGCAGCCCTAGCTCTGCGGCGAATTGTGCAACGGTTGTTTGTGCCATTTACTTTTCCTGTCTTTCCCTTTAAATACTTCTATGCTTATTGCACTTATTAAACTTGAGGTTTTTATTTAAACCAAGGCGCACGCGCGGTCATAATAAGTGTTTTTGCACGCTCATTATCCATTGCTGTCAGCTCTACCAACTCATCTACCGCCAATTCAGCAAGCTCTTCCATGGTAGAAATGCCTTTAGACGCCAATAAATGCGCAGTCTTGTCGTCCATACCTTCCATCGTTAACAAGTCTTCAGCCGCTTCTTCTACCTTTTCTTCTTTGGCAATCGCCTCAGTCAGTAAAGCTGCACGCGCACGTGAACGCAACTCGTTAATGGTATCTTCATCAAACGCGTCAATCTCAGCCATTTCAGCTAATGGCACATACGCAATTTCTTCTAGTGTGCTAAAACCTTCTTGTACCAGAATGTCCGCCACTTCTTCGTCTACATCCAATTTTTCCATAAATAGCTGGCTTACATTGGTGTATTCGCTTTGGTTTTTCTCAGCCGCTTGCTCTTCGGTAAGAATGTTTAATGTCCAACCGGTTAGTTCAGAGGCCAAACGCACGTTTTGGCCACTACGGCCAATCGCTAAAGCCAATTGCTCTTCGTTCACCACGACGTCCATGCTGTGCGCATCTTCATCCACCACGATGCTAGAAACCTCAGCTGGTGCCATCGCGTTAATCACGAATTGTGCTGGCTCCATGCTCCACAACACAATATCCACGCGCTCACCAGCAAGCTCACCGGTTACTGCTTGTACGCGCGAACCACGCATGCCTACACAAGTACCTACTGGGTCTAAACGTTGGTCATTGGTTTTGACTGCAATTTTTGAGCGCAAGCCAGGATCGCGCGCAGCAGCACGAATTTCCAGCAAACCTTCTTCAATCTCTGGTACTTCCAATTCAAACAAACGTTTTAAAAACTCTGGTGCAATGCGCGACAAAATAAGCTGGGGGCCTCGGCCACCACGCTCGATACGCGATAAATAAGCACGCACGCGGTCACCCACACGTAAGTTTTCTTTCGGGATCATTGCTTCACGTGGCAACAAGCACTCAAGGCGACCGACTTCAATGAGTGCATTGCCTTTTTCCATGCGCTTAATCACCCCGGTAACTAAGTTTTCATTTCGGGCTAAAAAGTCCTCTAAAATTTGCTCACGTTCAGCTTCGCGTACTTTTTGCAAAATCACCTGTTTAGCGGCCTGCGCACCGATACGACCAAATTCAATATTCTCTAGCGGTTCTTCATAATAATCGCCAATGTTGCGACCTTTAGCATGTTCGCTTTCTTCATCAAACTGGTAAGCCGAGCTCTCTAGCAAGTCGTAATCCACGTATTGCCACCGTCTTGCGGTGGTATAAGCGCCCGTTTCACGGTCAATCGTTACATAAATATCGGCATTTTCTTCATGATTTTTTTTAGTTGCAGAAGCCAAAGCCAGCTCTAAAGCAGTAAAAATTACCTCTTTACTCACGTTTTTTTCGTGGGCAAGCGCATCGACCAATAACAAAATTTCACGACTCATTGCAATCTCCAACTATCAATATATTCTAATAAACTTTTCTTAAATTCTAAATACTACTTAGAACACCGGGCTCAGACGGGCTTTATCAATGTTATTTAATGCCAATTTGTAGGTTACACCTTCAAATTCCAGCAATACACACTCGGCCTCAACACCCTTTAAAATCCCTAAAAATGTCTTGCGCGGCAAGGTTGTTTCCGTTGCATTTGCACTTTCATCTTTGATGCCTACACGCAACTTAACTTGAGCGCGCTCACCTGTAAACCTTACAAAATCTTTCTCTTTTTTCAGCACGCGATCCATACCTGCGGAAGAAATTTCCAGCCTGTCATAATCAATTTCATGCTCAACCGTCAGTACATTGCCCAATTGATTACTTACCAGCACACAATCGTCAATATTCACGCTATCTTTTATGTCAGTGGGGTTTAACTTATCAATAAATACGCGCAATAATTTACCCCGATTCGAAATCTCGAGGTCTACCAGCTCATATCCAAGCTGAGTCACCGTCTTATCAATTAAGCTATGCAAATCTTGCATTCCCAAACATTCCTTACCCACATACCCTGCAGAAACAAAAAATGGGCACAAAGCCCATTCAAATTATGCACGCATTATACCAATTAATTCAAGCAATTGGAATGACCTTGGCAATTTACTATGACCAACTTGCGTTACGTTGGTTATTTAAACTAATCAATCCAATTGCTATAAGCCCCTTATCTAGTTTCCGTTGCCCCAAACAATAAAACCCTCACTGGGAGGGTTTTTTGTAAACCATGCTGGGATGGTTTGGTATAAATAGCTTGGCAGTGACCTACTTTCGCATGCAAAAAGCATACTATCATTGGCGCTGGTTCGT
>JAKFDL010000072.1:0-8224 GCA_036676175.1 Methylotenera sp.
CGCGCTAGAATTTCTTTACTTTGTTGTGCTGTTAAGGGGCCGCGAGCGTTTTCAAGTGTCGGTGGCTTGGTAGAGCGCATGGCCATGTCTGGCACCATGATTGGGATTGAGGAACAAGCCGATAAGGCCAATAAACTCAAGCCCAATATAAACTGGCTAAATGACACGCCAACAGTGTGTCTAATTATCAATTTTATGTTGGCAATCGGCATGCATTTCCCCTTAAGTTAGTGTTGCGTTTCAATCAAGTTTTCATTCTATAGTACGCCTAAAATAAAACGACATAAGTACGCCAGCGCACAGAGAAATGGTTATGAGGAGTAGATGATCGGGTAGTGCGGTTATCAATCGTTATCAGGCGGGTGTTGATTAACAACCAATGGCTACCCATAAGATGTTAAATTTAAAGGAGAATGAAATGAAACAATTTAAGATGATTTATGCCTTGCTGTTAGCCTTGTTATTTACATCCCTGATAGCTTGCTCATCTACCTCACATAGATCAGGTGGGGATGTCATCGATGATACGGTGATTACAACAAAAGTAAAAGCAGCCATACTCAAAGAGGACACTTTAAAGTCTTCTGAAATTAATGTTGAAACTTATAATGGCGTAGTGCAATTAAGTGGCTTTGTGAGTTCTGAAGCCGACATCGCAACCGCGGCTAAAGTTGCGGGTCAAGTGGATGGTGTCACTTCTGTTAAAAATGACATGCGACTCAAACCCAAATAATACATAAAGGTTTTTAATACACCGTTATAAAAAAACACATTGGCTGTAGGGATTAAAATTAAACCAAGCTCGATGATTTAATTTTTTCTATGGCTAGTGGCGTTTAGATACGAGTCAGCAATCTCTGTTATTACCTTCGTTGTTACTAAAATATGGCAAGTTAGTAAATGTTGATTTTTTCAGCTTGGCAATTGCATAGGAACGTTATTTGCATGTGTAGTTTGGGCATGCATGATATGTTCATAATTCTTTTTGTCAGTCTGATAACAGATACAAGACGAAGCTTTTAAACCATTTAGATCATGAATAATCACATTACCACGACTATAGCTAATCAAATTTTGACGTTGCAATGACCCAGCTGCTTTAGTCACACCTACCCTGCGTACGCCTAGCATTTCAGCTAACTGCTCTTGTGTGACGTGTAATTCATCAGACTGTGCTCGGTCTTGAAACATCAGTAGTAACCTAGCTAGCCGATTTTCTAGCAAGTGAAAAAGGTTACAGGCGGCAAGTTGTAACACTTGGTTATAACTCACATAAGCGTAACGTTTTAATATGACATCAAAGTCTGCTATTTGTTTGAGTTGATGCATGAAAGTGCTTGCTGGAATGCGCAAGGCAAACCCGGATTTCTGTACGATGGCGCGGCAAGGTGAGATATCGACACCCAACAGCGAGTTGATGCAAAGCATGCCCTCATTACCGATAAGCGTGACCACTAAAAAAGGGCTGCCGATAATTTGCTTTTCCCATGAAATGATGCCTTCAACAGGAAAATATACATAAGCAACCGTGTCTCCGGGCACCGCTAGTACATCACCTAAATGAAGATTGATTAATTCACAACTACCCACAAAATTTTTACGCTGACTATCTGTGAGTAAGTTTAATAATCGGTTGCTGCCAAAAGCGGCTTGAATGATAGACACGTAAAACTTCCTTTATTGTGGCGCTGTTAAATATAAAAAAGTAACAGGCGGCAAAAGAAAAGTGAGTGGCGATTCATTTTGTCGGAGGCTACAAAGTCTCAACATGTAAAACTAAGAGTGACTTAACGGTGATGCTATGTCTGTTCGCTGGGTAACAGAACAGATAATAGTTCAGTTCTCAATAGGAATAGGGCTTATGTGCGCTAACAGACTGAAAATATAAAGCAATAACATAGGCTATGTGCGTTACCGAACAGACCTATGAGGTTCAAGCGTATATTTTTTGGTTAAGTTTTTTTATTTAACATTTAAAGAGAGCCAACATGACGCCTAAGTTAAAATTTTTACTACCAGATATTGCAACAGCCAACCAAGTAGCTAGTTCGTTAATACTTGCCAGAATAGATAATGAAAATATAAGTTTTTTAGGAAAGCCAGGCACCGATTTTGGCCAGTTGCAAGGTGCAGGTATCACTAAAAGCCCTAAGATAATTAACGATGGGGAAGTTGACGGAAGAGGGATTTTGATAGGCGCTGTGATTGGTTTGTTAACGGGTCTATGTATACATTACATTGACCCAGGAATAGCCAATTCGATGGGGATACACTGGATAACCGTTGTTGCGATTGCCAGCCTGATAGGTGCATTTGCTTTTGCGGCTTTGTATGGAGTTAATTTTTTTGGGGCTGAATTTAAAAAATATAGAGACAAAATAGAGAGTGGTGCAATCCTCATGATTGTGACGGCTCCTTTTCAGCGTGCAAATGAAATCCGTTTAATCGTGAATAAATCCTATCTAAAATATTAATTGACTTTAATTTAGGCATATAAAAAAGGCTCTCATTTCTGAGAGCCAACCACGCTAAGGGAGAACGTGGGGTGATGCTAAAGTAAAGTAAAATGCAGGTCTACAAAGGGCAGCATGCTCTTCTAATGAGTGACTTCTAAAAATAATTCAGTATCTGCAAGCATGCTTGCACATTGCTCACCGGTTAAGGCCGGGCTAAAAAAGTTACCTTGACCTCCGTGGCATTGTTGGCTTTTCAAAAAATCCAGCTGCATTTTATTCTCTACTCCCTTCGCAATCACTTTTAGCTTCAGTTTATGCCCAATGCTAATGATGGCAGAAAGAATAATGTCATCATCCACAGCTGACATTATTTGATGTACAAATGATTGATCGATCTTTAACGCGTCAATAGGAAATAGCTGCAGGTAACTAAGGCTCGAGTAACCGGTGCCAAAATCGTCCACGGAGAGTTTGAGTCCCATTTTCTTCAGGTCGTGCAATATTGTCATGCTGTTGTTTGCATCCCGCATCAACGCGCTTTCGGTAATTTCTAATTCCAGAAAGTGTGCTGGTAGTTGCGTTTCAATTAATATCGCACGTACACTTTCTACAAAGTCTTTATGCAGAAACTCTTTTTCAGAAACATTCACTGCAATAGTAATGGGCGGTATTCCGCTATTCATCCACTGTTTAGCTTGATAGCAAGCTTCACGTAGCACCCAGCGGCCAATCGCCACAATCAAGCCACAATCTGCTGCAATCGCAAGGAAATCCAAAGGCAGCACTTCACCCCATTCGACATGATGCCATCGCAGCAAGACCTCTACCTCAGTTATTTGGTTTGTTACCAGATTCACTTTAGGTTGATAACGCAGCGTAAATTGCTGGTGTTCTAGTGCGGAACGCAGTCCAGCCTCAATATTCATACGCTGTATTGATTGTATGTTCATGGCATTTTTAAAGAACTGGTAATTATCTCGCCCTTTTTGTTTGGCAAAATACATGGCGATATCTGCGTTTTTAATCAGTGTTTCTGCATCCAAACCGTCGTTAGGGAATACGCTAATACCAATGCTAGAGCTAATATGCAATGGAGGGCACCCCCCTAGCTTATGTGCGGGCTTAAATTCTTCCAGGATTTTTTCAGCTGTTAGGGCAGCGTCTTGTCCATTTTTGTTATCTGCTAACAAGACAATAAATTCGTCTCCGCCTTGGCGGCTGACTGTGTCAGAGCTTCTGACACAGCGGAGCAGACGTTGACCAATCGATTGTAATAATTTATCACCTACCGCATGCCCTAAGGAATCGTTGATATGCTTAAAATTATCCAGATCCAAAAAAAGCACACTTAATTGCGTACGATGCCGTTTAGCAAAAGCGACGGCTTGCGTTATGCGGTCATTGAGCAATACGCGGTTGGGCAGGTTAGTTAAAAAATCATGTTGTGCCAAGTGTGCCATCTTGGAGGACATGGCTTTGGTCCTAGTTACGTCGTGAAATACCACCACTACTCCGGTCAGTTGACCATTGCTGCTGTAAATGGGTGAAGCAGAATCTTCAATAGCCACTTCGCTGCCATCGCGCTTTACTAATACCGTATCCGGTGCAATGCCACTGGGTTTATTGGTTTGCAACACCATACTCACTGGATCGCAGCTTGCCTCGCGTGTTAATCCATTAATAATTTTAAATATCTGGTTGCTCGGTTTGCCGTTGGCTTCTTCACGCGACCAGCCGGTAATTTTTTCAGCAGCAATATTCAAGTAATCAATATTGCCTTTAGTGTCGGTACAGAAAACGGCATCACTAATGGAGTTAAGGGCAATTTCTGCACGAGTTTTCTCTCTATACCTGGCTGCATCAATAACGACTGATTGCTCTGGTAATACTGCGTCGGTTTTTTTAGTTTTGTCGGTGGGTTGCACACCCAAATTCGCTTTAGTCACAGCGAATTTGCTAATATTCTTTTTAGCTTGATTAGCCATCAGATATAAACTTTCTACTGTATGTAAATAATTATTAGTGCATTAATTATGCGCGATCACATAAGCATGTCTGTGCACCAACGCACATATACAGATATTTAAGACGTGGTTTAAAAGTTTAGATTTTTAGTGCAGATGGTATTGCTGATTACTTGGCAATGCCATGGAGTGACGGCAGTAAGCGCTCGAACTCGACTTTTACAACGTCGTAACATTCGCAGGCTCTTTTCTCTAGCATGGGTCGATCGGTGACCTTGATGTGGCCACGGCTGTATTTAATTAAATTAGCAGCTTGTAATTTGCGTGCCGCTTCGGTAACGCCTTCTCGACGGACTCCCAGCATATTGGCAATAAGTTCTTGCGTCATCGTGATTTCGTTACTCGCAAGGCGATCTAAACTGAGCAATAGCCAACGGCATAATTGTTGTTCTACTGAATGATGCCGGTTGCACACGGCCGTTTGTGCCATTTGCGTAATCAATGCCTGGGTGTATCGCAATAGTAGCCTTTGTACTGGGCCGGCACGGTTGAATTCAGATTTTAATAAGTCGCCTTTTAAACGGTAACCCTCGCCAGCACTTTGGACAACGGCGCGGCTTGGTGTTGTTTCACCCCCCATAAAAAGGGAAATTCCCAGTATGCCCTCATTGCCTACGATCGCAATCTCTGCAGATGCGCCATTTTCCATCACATATAGCAGCGAAATAATACTGGTGGTGGGAAAATAGACATATTTTAATTGTTGGCCAGACTCATACAGTACTTGGCCCAAAGGCAATTTAACGAACTCAAGGCTCGGAGATAAGCGGTCGTAATCAGTTGCCAACAACGCATCAAGTAAATGGTTTTGTCGCGGGTCAGGCAAGGCGCTCATGTGTAGCTTTCTCAGTATAAAAGGGCTTAATCTCTTATTGTATTGGCTATTTTATGCGCTGTATGTTCGTTAAGCAACTTATAGAAAAAAGCTTCAGCAACGAAAATTCCACTATGGCGATCATTTTATTCGACGCAATCATCACGCATGCTTTATGAGTGTAATAGCTTTAGCACGATGGGTTGGGTGAGCATGACAATTTGAATGTCTGCCTTATCAATCGCTTAATCTACGCCAATAAAAATTTACGCTTATGTACGATAACGAACAAAGTAAAGTGAGTTAATCACTTAAGATTGGTTACTTATTGATAAAAATACAAGGACTTAATATGAATCATCATCTATTGATGGCATTTGTAGTCGTTGTATTCTCAAGCCTCGTTGCATGCGATAAACCGGTGCCGGCCAATTTGCCGGATGAGCCTGTTACCGTACCTGTGCCGGAGTCTTCAATAGGAGAAGGGCGGTCAGGTGATGAAGGTATTGATTCTAGGACTAAAAGCGAAACTGAAAAGTCTCTTGATCAAGATATACAGACTGAACCTAGCAAGCCTGATGGTGACGGTAGCATAGTTATCCCACCACCAGTTGTTGATATGCCGCCTGAAATTGTGCCAGAAAAACCTTAAATCTATTTAACTTTAAAGGGGAGAAAATCATGAGTGTTGGAACAATAGTATTGATTGTTTTAGTTTTAATGCTAATAGGTGCATTACCGACTTGGGGTCACAGTAAAAGTTGGGGCTATGGGCCAAGTGGTGGACTAGGGCTGGTCGTGGTTGTGCTGATCATCTTGGTGCTAATGGGCAAATTATAGCTTTTAAAGATTACGCAAAGAACTAAATTGTAAAGATAAAGAATGCTTAATCCATACTTTTTATAGAGGAAATAGGACTTAATATGAAAAATTTAACATTAACTTTTGCTGTCATTGCAGCACTAGCTCTCAGTGCGTGCGATAAACCTACAGTGGTCAATGTACCAGAAGAACGCAATGAAACAGTCGTTGTGCCAGTGCCGGTACCCGTACCTGGCCCTGCTGGGGAAAAAGGTGAGCCAGGCGAATCTGGAAAGCCTGGCGATGAGGGTGTTAAGGGCGAAGCCGGTGAATCAGGTGATACTACCATTATTATTCCTCCGCCAGAAGCTGCGCCAGCAACACCTTAATCTAACGCATATCATTTCATTGAGGAGAATGCCATGACTGTTGGAACAATATTATTAATTGTTTTAATTTTAATGCTAATAGGTGCATTGCCAACTTGGGGTCACAGTAAAAGTTGGGGCTATGGGCCAAGTGGTGGCCTCGGGCTGGTAGTGGTTGTGCTGATCATTTTGGTTTTGATGGGCAAGCTATAGTTTATAAAAAATGTGCAGAAAAAAATTGAACAGTGAGGTTGATGGATCATTTAATCCATACAGCTTTTTGTATGGGATAGGCCTTGCTGCAACATTGGTAGTATTAAGTGCATGTGGAGAGGTTGCTAGATTGCCAGTAGCAGCTGGTATTGGTTCAAACCCAACATTGCCAGCACCGAATAGAACGATCATCCCAACAGTCCATATTGCACCTGCAGTAGGCTGGCCTGCCGACTTAACACCAATTGCAGCGGGGGGTACCACTGTGTCCGCATTTGCAACCGGGTTGGATCACCCGCGTTGGCTTACCGTTTTACCAAACGGAGATGTTTTGGTGGCAGAGACCAATGCACCCCCCAAGCAAAGTGGCGGCGGCTTTAGGGGCTGGATAATGGGAAAGGTAATGAAGCGTGCTGGTGCTGCTGTGCCTAGTGCTAACCGGATCACATTATTACGTGATACAAATGGCGATGGGGTAGCTGACATCCGTTTACCTTTTATTGAAGGTTTATATTCACCATTTGGCATGGCATTGGTTGGCAAACATTTTTATGTGGCTAACGCCGATGCAGTGATGCGCTACAACTATGTAGAAGATGCAAAGCAAATTTCTGAACCCGGCGAAAAAATAGTGGATTTGCCTGGCGAGCCAATGAATCACCACTGGACTAAAAATCTCATTGCAAATAAAGCGGGCACAAAACTATATGTAACAGTTGGATCCAACAGTAACGTAGCAGAACATGGTATGGATGTTGAAGTTGGGCGGGCTGCGATTTGGGAAGTGGATATTGAAACGGGCAAACATCGTATTTTTGCTTCTGGTCTGCGCAATCCAAATGGGATGGTTTGGGAAAACAGCACTCTATTTACGGTTGTGAATGAGCGCGATGAAATTGGCAGCGACTTGGTGCCGGATTATTTAACTTCTGTGCAGGATGGCGGATTTTATGGCTGGCCTTATAGTTATTATGGGCAACACGTGGATGAGCGGGTGAAGCCGCAGCAGCCTGAAATGGTGGCAAAAGCGATTGTGCCAGATTACGCGCTAGGCCCGCATACGGCTTCGCTTGGTCTTGCTTCCTCTGCTGGCACTACTTTGCCGGCTGAATTTGCCAACGGCATGTTTGTAGGCCAACATGGGTCATGGAACCGCAAGCCGCGCAGTGGCTATAAGGTGATTTTTGTGCCTTTTGTTAATGGCAAGCCAACCGGAAAACCAATCGATGTGCTGACTGGATTTGTCAGCAAAGAAGGTGAGGCCTATGGTCGGCCAGTAGGCGTGGTGTTAGATAAAACGGGTGCCTTGTTGGTCGCTGACGATGTCGGCAATACGATTTGGCGAGTAACTGCCAGCAAATAAAGAACATTGCTGGTAAGCACAAACAGTTAGGAATAATAGTACTACTGCGCTAGCCTGTTGAGTTGATTAATCTGTTTTCGCGTTTCTAGTATTATCTCTGAAGCAGTCAATCCTACCGGGCCAACGCCATCAGCCACTAGTTTGTCGGCAGCAGCGCCGTGCACATAGATGCCCAATTTAGCTGC
>JAKFDL010000073.1:0-21083 GCA_036676175.1 Methylotenera sp.
TTGTCTCCCCATTCATAGGCTCTCGGTGCAACCCATGATTCAACGGAAAAAGATTCAGCTGGTTTATTAACCTCTTCTGAAGCAATTTCCAGCCAATTTGAATATCCATCAAATAATAATGCTTTCCTGCTAATGCCGTTTTTCCATTCAGGTTCTGATTTTAATGCATAATGAATAGTAGATAACTTGGATTGAGCACGATCACGAGTGACTTTTCCAGCCCCTTCGTCAAATCCCCATTGATAGAGAGAATCATTGCCACTAAGCACCCCTGCCAGCACGTCCAGCGCATAAGGCTCCCATTCCTGCTCTGATGAGCTTGGTTTATTTACTAAAGTTGGGGTATGAAAGCCCATCGCTAAGTAAGGTAACTTGCCAGGCGCTTTCACCACCAAACGCCGCTCACCCATTTGTGGCGGCTCGGTTTGCGGTTTTCGCACTGGTAGTTTTTTGGCTTTTAGCTTACCAAAATGCTGTTTAGCCAGTTTTAAAACTTCCGACGTTTTTACATCGCCCACAACTACCAACGTGGCGTTATTTGGCGCATACCAGTTGTGATACCACTCGCGCGCATCGGCCGCAGTCATATTTTCCAGATCATTCATCCAGCCCACTACGGGTCGTGCGTAAGGGTGTGCTCTAAACGCTGCGGATTGGAATTGTTCGTTCACGCGCGATTGCGGCTTATCTTCAGTACGCCAGCGGCGCTCCTCCATCACTACCTTAATTTCTTTGGCAAACTCTTCATCTGTAATCACCAGGTTAGCCATACGATCAGCCTCTAGCTTCATTGCAAGCGGTAAATGGCTTTTTTCTAATTGCTGGAAATAGCAGGTGTAATCTTGGCCGGTAAAGGCATTTTCTTTACCACCCGCTGCTGCGATGATGCGTGAAAATTGGCCTGCAGGTATTTTTTTGGTGCCTTTAAACATCATGTGTTCCAGCACGTGCGCCACACCCGTTTTGCCATTGACTTCATCAAGCGCACCTGCGCGATACCATACTTGCGACACTATCACGGGCGCGCGGCGGTCTTCTTGAACAATAATTTTCATGCCATTGTTCAGCTTAAACTCTTGAATCTCGGCCATTCCCAACGCGGGCAACATCGTTAAGCTTAATAGCAGAATTTTTATTTTTAGCACAAGGTAATCTTTCTAAATCAGGATGGGTATGAATCAACACACTAATGACACGCACCAATTTAGTTTAGTTCGTGCGCGGCTGCCAGTTTACGACTAAAATAACGCGTAATGAATAGTTAAAGCAGAATTATGTTTGATTTTTTTAAGAAAAAACCTGCAGATGTTGCCAAGCCAAGCCCATCTCAAGTACAAGAGCCAATTACACCAGACCCAGTTCAAGAAGTGACTTTACCAGCAGAAGTCGCAGCTGTGCCAGAAAGCGCGCCTATAGTCGCAGAGAAGCCAAGCTTTGCTCAACGTTTAAAACAAGGCTTAAGTAAAACCCGTCAGCAATTAGGCGGTCAGCTAAACAGTCTGCTTGGTGGTGGCAAGATTGATGCTGATACCTATGAAGAACTAGAAACAATCTTGCTAACCAGTGATATTGGCGTTACAGCTACCCAACGCTTGTTAGACAACTTAAAAAAACGTGTCAAACGTGAAAATCTAGAAGATACCAGTGCATTAAAACAAGCACTAAAAAACGAATTGCTAGCTGTTTTACAGCCTTTACAAGCCCCTCTGCAGACCAACAGTCATGCGCCTTTTGTTATTATGCTGGCAGGTGTCAACGGTGCCGGAAAAACCACCACCATCGGCAAACTGGCCAAGTTGTTTCAAGCGCAAGGCAATAGCGTGTTGATTGCCGCAGGCGATACTTTCAGAGCTGCCGCTCGCGAACAACTGCAAGTTTGGGGCGAGCGCAATAACGTCACCGTGATTGCCAGTGAAGGCGGCGACCCGGCAGCAGTGATTTTTGATGCAGTCAATTCTGCAGTTGCCAAAAAAATTGATATTGTCATCGCAGACACCGCTGGCAGATTACCTACGCAAATGCACTTAATGGACGAAATCAAAAAGGTCCAGCGTGTTATTGGCAAAGCGCTACCAAACGCCCCACATGAAATTTTACTGGTTATAGATGCCAATACTGGCCAAAATGCCGTTAGCCAAGTAAAAGCATTTGATGACGCACTTGGCGTGACTGGCCTGGTGTTGAGCAAATTAGACGGCACCGCCAAAGGTGGCGTAATTGCAGCCATCGCAGAAGCAAGGCCAATTCCGATTCGCTATATTGGCATTGGCGAAGCGATTGACGATTTACGGCCGTTTAGTGCGCAGGAATTCACCGATGCGCTTTTCGATTAGCTATAATTCATTATGATTACCTTCGATAACGTCACTAAACGCTACCCTGGCAGCCACGAAGCAATCAGCAATGCAAGTTTTGCCATTGAGCAAGGCGAGATGGTGTATGTCACAGGCCACTCTGGCGCTGGTAAAAGTACTTTACTTAAGTTGATGGCGGCAATCGAGCGGCCGACTAGCGGCACTGTCCTTATCAACAATCAAAACGTCAGCAAGCTAAAAGAAGCGACACTACCTTATGTGCGGCGCAAATTTGGCTTGGTGTTTCAAGACCATAAATTACTGTACGACCGCAATTGTTTTCACAATGTGGCACTGCCGTTGGCAATTAATGGCATCACAGGCACAGAAGCCGGCAAACGCATACGCGCCGCACTCGACAAAGTAGGTTTGCTAGGTAAAGAAAAAGCCATGCCAATTACCTTGTCTGGGGGCGAACAACAACGCTTGGCCATTGCACGGGCAGTGGTTTCTAGGCCAAGCATATTAATTGCCGATGAGCCTACGGGCAATTTAGACCGCAATTACGCCGAAGACATCATAACTTTGTTTACCGCGTTTCAACAAGTCGGCGTCACGGTGATTATTGCCACACACGATGCGCTCGGCCAATTTAATTCAGGAAATCAGGTCGACCCCCTAAATAAAATCTTACACCTAGACCATGGCACACTTACAAAAACTGAGGTTAGCGCATGAACGCCTGGGGCTACTCTTGGTTTTCGCACCACCAGCAGGCGCTTGAGTTGGTGCTGCGTCGTTTTAAAAGCAACAGGCTGAATACGCTGCTCATTTGCCTGGCAATTGGCGTGACGCTGGCACTGCCAAGCATACTGTATGCTGTGCTAGATAGTGTGAATGGCCTTGCCAATAACGTCAAAACCGAATCACAAGTAAGCGTATTTTTAGCCACAAATAACAATGAAGACACAATTGCTAATATTAAGGGCGCACTAGAAAAAAATGAAGCCATCAAGAACTTTGAATTTGTCAGCAAGCAAGATGCACTGGCAAAACTACAAGCCGCGAACAGCAATAACGAAGTACTTAACTCGCTAGAAGATAACCCACTTCCAGATGCATTCTTTGTGGAGCCCAGGCAATTAGATACAGCTAGCATAACCAGCCTCCAAGCAGAGTTACGCCAGCTAGAAGGTGTTGGAGACGTCGTAGTAGATGGTGCTTGGTTGAAACGTTTGAGTTACTTAATTCTACTGGGCAAACAAGCCATGCTGATCGTGACTAGCTTGCTGGCATTTGCGTTAGTTGCTGTCATCGGCAACACCATCCGCATGCAAATTCTAACGCAACAAGCTGAGATTGAATTAAGCCGCCTGATTGGCGCCACCAAAAGCTTTATTCGCAGGCCATTCTTATATGCTGGTGCACTCTATGGTTTGTTTGGTGGACTATTTGCTTTACTGATTACTTTTATAGTGATTTTTCTTTTTAACCGCTCTATCGCGCCCATTGCGGCAGAGTACGAAAGCGATTTTTTACTCAATATGCCTAGCCTTTCGACCTGTGTAATTATCTGCCTGCTATCATTTTTTGTTGGATTGTTGTCTGCTTACTTTGCGGTTTCAAAATCCCTGCTTCAAACTCCGAAATAAATCCCAACTGGCTCTACATCAATAAACTGTTACAAAACTTTACGTTTTTGAAACTTTTTGCATCTAGCACTCTCATAATCAGAGTGCTAAAATAATACTTGCTATAAGTTGATTGCTTATTAATTTATTTAAGGAGCTTTACCATTAACGCTTTAACCATACCGTCAATTTCGTCACTTGATAGCTTTGATCAGTACATGCGTGCGATTAAGGCCTTTCCGCTATTGAGCGCAGAGGAAGAGCGCGACTATGCCACTCGCTTAAAAAACGACAATGACTTGGAAGCAGCACAGATGCTCATCGTGTCGCATCTACGCCTAGTTGTGAGCATTGCGCGTGGCTACATGGGTTATGGCTTGCCACAAGCAGATTTGATTCAAGAAGGTAACATTGGGTTAATGAAGGCGGTAAAACGCTTCGACCCAGACCGTGGCGTGCGTCTGGTGTCCTTTGCCATGCATTGGATTAAAGCCGAAATTAACGAATTTATTGTACGTAACTGGCGTCTGGTTAAAACGGCAACTACCAAAGCACAACGCAAGCTGTTCTTTAATTTACGTAGCATGAAAAAAGGTATGGGCTCACTACAGCCAGCTGAAGTAAGTCACATCGCGAAAGAGCTGAACGTGAAGCCTGAAGAAGTGCTGGAGATGGAATACCGCTTAAACGGGCATGAAATCTCGCTGGATGCGCAAATTGATGATGACGGCGATGAAAGCTTTAGCCCGATTGCATACTTAGAAGATGAAAGCCCAGAGCCTTCTGAACATTTGGAAATTAAACAAACTGAAACTGCACAATCGGTTGGTTTAAGCAAAGCGCTTGAAAGTTTGGATGACCGTAGCCGCCGGGTGCTAGAAGCGCGCTGGTTAACAGAGAACGCCAGTTTAACTTTGCACGACTTGGCAGCTGAGTTTGGTGTTTCTGCAGAGCGTATCCGCCAGATAGAGCAGAAGGCCATGCAAAAAATCAAAGGCATGCTGTTAGCTGCTTGATAACCTGCATGGCCAAAAGCACCTAGATACTGTGAGCAATAAAAAAGCCGACTTAACGTCGGCTTTTTTGTAACTATCTAAAACTAAGCTGCTTTTACTGCCGCTTCGCTTTCATAAGCCAAGGCATTGCCCATATGCTGACGTAATATCTGCAAATCGGCCATCTGAGCGCGAATACTTTTTTCGATATTTTCCAACTCTAAAATACGGTCTTCCAAAGTATCGGTCGCTTTGTAAATACGTTTAATACTCTCTAAACGACGACGCAATTGCAGTTGGTGCTCACGCACTTGTGACTCCATTGGAGCAATGACTGCTTTCAGCCAATTTTCAACATCGCGGTTCGCTACTTCATACACATGAATGACGCGACTGGCCAAGGTTTCAAAAAACTTGGTGGTTAATGTCATTTTTTCGTTGGCAATCATGTTAAACGCGGTGTTAAATTGTTCTTTATAAGCACGCTCTAGCTTAGCCAACTCTTTTTGGTACCGCAAAGTGGAGAATGCGGGTGGTTCGGATTTACGCAAGCCATGCTCTTTACTGAACTTGTCGTACATCACGTCCATCATTTTCTTGATCTCATCTATCTGTGCATCAGATGATACTAAACGGCCTTTTAAATCAGTAAAAAACTGATCCATAGCATCTCGAATGGTTTTGGTAAAGCTAGCATTCACCATGGTTTCACGCGTAGTATGCACTTGAACTTTTAGCGCTTCCATCCCCAGCAAAGTAAACAGCTTGTTGGTTTGCTGTGAGAACACGCTGCGTAAGGCTTGAAAACGTTGTAATCCTTTTTCAAAGTTTTCTTTATCTATTTTCACCTTGTTCATCATGTGTTCGACCACATCTTCGTTCTTACCGCGCAAGCCACGCAACTCTTCTAGTTGCTCGACTACGCCTGCTACGCGAGAATCTAAAATCATGTTTGAGTTGCCGATTAAATCTTCAATCTCGTTTTTAGTGTTGTCGCGTACAATTTCTTTTTTAGATGGAATCAGCTCATCAGACAGCGCTTTTTCCAATTCTGGCAAACGGCTTTGCGCTAATAATGCATCATCACCATTAATTTTTGCCAGTAAGCCTTTTTGCGCTGAGGTTGGGAAAATCTGATTATTTTCCAAACCAAGCAACTCCGCACTGGTTCTGACCTGCTTAGCGATTTCTTTTTCAATATCTGCTTCGTTTTTCAGCTCATCCCACAAGCCATCAATTTTATTCAATACAGCCAAACGGCCTTTTTGCTTCCAGCGTGTACCGCTAATATATTGGCGCCAAACGTCAATTTCTGATTTAGTCACGCCAGTATCTGCGGCCAAAATAAATAACACTGCATGTGCGTTTGGCAGCATGTTTAGCGTTAACTCCGGCTCGGTACCAATCGCGTTCAAGCCGGGGGTATCTAAAATTACCAAGCCCTGTTCCAACAATGGATGCGGGAAGTTAATCACGGCATAACGCCAGCTTGGAATATCAATGGTGCCGTCTTTATTCAAGCTCATGGCATCATCGCTGCTATTCGGATCAAACAAGCCAAACTTTTCGGCTTCTTCGGCAGTAACGCGCTTAGTACTGCTCACTTCTTTAAATGCAGCCACCATGCTGTCATTATTGTCCACCTCAAACGCAACTGTGTGCCATTCGTCAGGGTAGCGTTTATATTCCGTGGTGGTGGCATCTGAAGCGCGCGTTTCAATCGGCAACATCATAATGGAGGTAGGTTTGGCAGCATCGTACAACAACTCAGTCGGGCACATGGTGGTGCGGCCAGCACTAGATGGCAGTAAACGTTGACCATAATCAGCAAAAAAAATCGCGTTAATCAGCTCAGACTTACCACGAGAGAACTCGGCCACAAATGCAACGTTGAGCTTATCCTCGCGTAATCTTTCTAGCAAATTTGTGATGCGTTGGTCTATCTGGGCATCGTTAAGCTCCTGCTCGTTTAACCAGCTGCGATAATCACAAACACTATCAACTAGCGCCTTTCTCCACTCAGAGTAAGCTGCGAACTGATGCGCTAATTTATTTTCTGCCATGTTTAATTATCCCTAAAAGCTGAAAATTTCCAAAAACAGGTACCGTCGTTGGCTACTTTTATGCGTAAATTGAAGCTTATTTTTTACATTTGAACTCTATCATGAGCCTATCAATATTCAAATAAATCAGTGCCAACTTAATTCTGTTTTAATGCAATTTCTGACAAAAGGTTAGTTTTTAGCAACAAACGGTTAATTGCCAATAAAATATGTGGTAAAAAGCCCTAACCTATTAGCTAACAGGCATGTTCTGCTATCATCCTAACTTATCCATTTAAAGCAGTTTTATGAGCGGCCTACACCCCAATTCACCTAAGCCTATTGATATTCGCCTGCATCAAGCCTCGCGCTTGTTGGAGATTAAATTTGATAACAATACCGAGTGCATGTTGAGCTGTGAATTTTTGCGCGTGTACTCGCCAAGTGCAGAAGTGCGTGGTCACGGCGCTGGTCAAGAAACGCTGCAAATTGGCAAACAAGATGTCAATATTACCGCTATAGAACCCATCGGCAATTATGCGATCAAGCTGGTATTCTCTGACGGCCATGACACAGGTTTATATTCATGGGATTATTTGTATTATCTGGGTGAACATTATGAAGCGATGTGGCAAGATTATATTGCCAAGCTTGAGATGGCTGGGCATAAAAGAACGCCGTAAATTCAGGAACGACTAAATGACAGAAGACAAGTTGCAGCAAACCACACATTTTGGTTTTAAAACTGTTGAAGAAGCTGAAAAACAGCAAAAAGTGGGAGAAGTCTTCCACTCAGTTGCCAGCAAATATGATGTGATGAATGACGTCATGTCAGCAGGGCTGCATCGTGGCTGGAAACGCTTTGCGGTAGATGTCAGTGGCGTAAAACCGGGCGACAGCGTGCTTGATATTGCGGGTGGCAGCGGAGATTTATCTAGGCTTTTTGCAAAAAAAGTTGGGACTACAGGTAGTGTAACGTTAACAGACATTAATGCCAGCATGCTCGCCATTGGTCGCGACCGCATGCTAGATGCTGGGCTGAATGTACCTGCCATGCAGTGCAATGCTGAAGCACTGCCGTTTGCCGATGGCCAGTTTGATTGTGTGATCGTAGCGTTTGGCCTGCGCAATATGACGCACAAGGACATTGCACTTAAAGAAATGCTGCGCGTGCTTAAAGTGGGCGGCCGATTATTAGTGTTAGAGTTTTCTAAGGTATGGCAGCCACTGGAAAAACTTTACGATGCATATTCATTTAAGCTGCTACCCTTTATGGGCAAACTCATCGCCAACGATGCAGAAAGCTACCAGTATTTAGCCGAAAGTATTCGCATGCATCCCGATCAGGAAACCCTGAAGCAAATGCTACTGGATGCAGGGTTTGGCAAAGCGGATTATTACAATTTAAGTGCGGGTGTTGTAGCCTTGCACAAAGGTTATAAACTTTAAACGCCTATGTTTAAACCAATCGCTACACGTTTTTTGCAGCACATTGCCAGCCAAAACCAATGGTCAAAATCCTATCTCACGCCTTTTGCAGGCAAGGTGGTGCAGTTTGATTTTGTGCTGATCAAAACAAATGTACAAATTCTGGAAGATGGCAGTTTAGCTATTGCGGGAGACAATTATAATCAAAACGCTGCGCCAGAAGCCAGCATCCACCTGCCTCCCAGCCTTGTCCTGCGAATAATGGCGGGCGATGAAGCCGCAAAAATGCAAATTAAGATAGAAGGCGATACTCATTTTGCGACAGAATTCAGCAAGGTGTTGCAAAATATGCGCTGGCATGTGGAGGAAGATTTAAGTCGTATTACAGGCGATATTACCGCCAGTAAAATTGGCAGTACCAGCAAAAAAATACTGCATACGGCCAAACAACAAACTATTAATGCCGCAGAAATGCTGAGCGAGTATTGGCAAGAAGAGAAGAATATCTTGGCCAAAAAGCGTCATGTAGAAACTTTTAACACCAATGTAGATACTCTTGTGGCTGATGTCGCACGCTTTGAAAAACGCATGCAAAAGCTTATGAAAAAACTAGATAAAACTCAAGACGAAAGCTCCCAATAAATGCGTTATTTTCGTTTGCTGCATATTTTCTGGGTATTTCTGTGGTTTCGACTCGATGACTTTATTGCAGAGCGCAAAGCGTTCAAGCCATTACATACGCTCATTAAAGTGGCTATGTGCTGGCGCAGACCACAGCAAAATCAAGGGGTTCGCCTACGCTTAGCGTTAGAAAAGTTGGGGCCGATTTTTGTAAAATTTGGCCAAATGCTCTCCACACGGCGTGATTTATTGCCACAAGATGTTGCGGACGAACTCGCCAAGTTGCAAGACCAAGTACCACCGTTTGAGTATTCGGTCGTGCAAGCCAGTATAGAAGCAGCGTTTGGGGCGCCTATTCACAGTATTTTCCCAGTATTTGAACAAACGCCTGTGGCCAGCGCCTCAGTGGCGCAAGTGCATTTTGCTGAACTCGCCGATGGTAAGGAAGTCGCGGTAAAAGTGCTGCGCCCAAGTATCGATCAAATCATCCACCGAGATATTGCGTTACTGAAATTATTGGCGTGGTTACTACAGGCAGTGTCATCAGAAGGCAAACGTCTGAAGCCACAGGAAATTGTAAATGAGTTTGCGCGGCATACTGAACATGAACTCGACTTGACTCTAGAGGCCGCCAATTGTAGCCAACTGGCGCGTAACTTTACCGATAAGCGCCTTTTGATCCCCGAAGTATATTGGGATTTCTGCCGAAAACAAGTGATGACCATGCAGCGGATGTATGGTGCGCCGGTAAGCCAAATAGATGCATTGCGTGCCAGCGGCATTAACATCACCCAACTCGCACACGACGGCGTTGAAATATTTTTCACCCAAGTATTTCGCGATGGCTTTTTTCATGCGGACATGCACCCTGGCAACATTCAAGTGGTAACTGAAGGCCCACATAAAGGCAAATTTATTGCGCTGGATTTCGGCATTATGGGCGCGCTATCTGATACCGATAAGTATTACCTTGCGCGCAATTTTTTAGCATTTTTTAATCGTGATTACCGCGATGTGGCGGTAGCACATATCGAATCCGGATGGGTGCCTGCTGACACCAATGCTGATGAACTAGAAACCAACATCCGTGCGATATGTGAACCAATTTTTGATAAGCCGCTGAAAGACATTTCATTTGGCAGAACCTTGTTAAGCCTATTCCAGATGTCGCGCCGTTTTGGTGTCGTAATACAACCGCAACTGGTAATGCTACAAAAGACGCTGCTAAATATTGAAGGTTTAGGCCGTGACTTAGACCCCAATATTGACCTGTGGCAAAGCGCAAAACCATTTCTAAACCGTTGGATGAGCGAGCAAGTGGGCTGGCGCAGCGTGGTAAAAAACCTGAAGAAAGAGCTGCCATTCATCGTTCAATATGCGCCGCAAATGCCGCGGTTGGTACATCAATTTTTAAACCAGCAAACACAAGCTGAACACGACGCGCCAATGCGTGAAAAAATTGATTTGTTGATTAATACCCAGCAAAAGCAAGCGCGCTGGCAAAAACGTTTAACTTGGGCTATTATTTTCGCTGTTTTGCTGCAAACCATCTTGGTTTTAAGTTTCTTTATCCCCTACAAATATTAGTGAGTACATAACAGTATGTTAGTTTGGTTTGTTATCGCCTATTTAATGGTATCGATTGCGATTGGCTTGGTAGCTTCTACACGCGTGCATAACACGAAAGATTACGCTGTTGCAGGTCGCCACTTGCCGTTACCGGTAGTAACAGCCACCGTATTTGCCACCTGGTTTGGTGCAGAGGCGGTGTTTGGGGTATCTGCCACTTTTGTGCAAGAAGGCGTAAATGGAGTAGTGGCAGACCCGTTTGGGTCTAGTATGTGCTTGGTTTTGGCCGGCTTTTTCTTTGCTACCCAACTTTACAAACTTAACATCATTACACTCGGTGATTTTTACCGCATGCGTTACAACAGGTCTGTAGAAGTGCTTACCACCATCGCTATTGTCATTTCGTACATGGGCTGGGTAGCTGCACAAATCAAGGCGCTAGGCCTTATTGTCAATATGATTACGCAAGGCGCAGTCAGCGAGCAGATGGGGATGATAATGGGCATGGCGATTGTGCTGACCTACACCACGGTGGGCGGCATGCTGGCAGTGGCGGTATTGGATTTTGTACAGATGATCGTGGTGATTGGCGGCTTGTTATTCATAGGCTATACCGTTTCCACCATGACCGGTGGGGTGACACCAGTGATTGCGCATGCGCATGCTGCCGGTAAGCTCGATTTTTGGCCTAAAGGCGATATTTGGGTATGGATTACTTTTATTGGCACCTGGATGACCATGATGCTGGGGAGTATTCCGCAGCAAGATGTATTTCAGCGCATTACTTCGGCCAAGTCTGCAAAAATTGCGTTGTGGGGCAGTATATTAGGTGCTTCTATTTATTTCCTGTTCACCTTTGTCCCTATGTTTATTGCTTACGCCGCCACCATTATCGACCCAGCCTATTTTGGCAAAATGGTCGTAGAAGACTCGCAACGTGTTTTGCCTAGCCTGGTGTTAGAGCGCATGCCTTTATTTGCTCAAATCATTTTTTTTGGCGCAGTGTTGTCTGCCATCATGAGCTGCTCATCCGCTACCTTGCTTGCGCCTTCGGTCACTTTTGCCGAAAACATCGTCAAAGGCTACATGCCAAATTTAAGCGATAAAGGCTTTTTGCGCGTGATGCGTATTTGCTTATTAGGTTTTGCAAGCATGGTACTGTTGTACGCTCTCAACTCAGAGCGCTCTATTTTTGGCATGGTGGAAAGCGCCTATAAAATCACGCTGGCAGGTGCATTTGTTCCACTGTTGTTTGGCGCATTCTGGAAACGTTCTACCAGCCAAGGTGCACTGGCTGCTATTATTGGCGGCATAGGTACTTGGGCATTAGTTGAACTTTTGGTGGGCGAAGCCAGCTTGGTGCCGCCGCAAATGATTGGCTTGGGCGTCAGTGTATTGGCAATGATTATAGGCTCGTTACTGCCTCAAAAAATTGGCGGCAGTCCGGACAAACCGCATGGCTATTTGCACGAGCATGCTGCTAGACCACATCAGCACTAAACTTTTTAGGGATAAACTACGTCAGTTTAGTTAAGGCTATTTTTGGCAATGTGCACAATAAAACGTAGAGCGCTGCCCGAGTCGAATGCATTTTATCGGCTTGCTGCATACTCGACATAGCTCATCTGTGCGGCCATACACAAAGTGCTCTTGCTGAAAATAACCAGGATTACTATCGGCACCAAAGAAATCGCGAAGGCTGCTACCGCCTGCATTGAGGGCGTCATTCAGGGTGGATTTAATTTCCGCCACCAATTTTTTACATTGTTTTAGTGTCACATTTTTGGCGGGGGTTTCCGGGTGGATGCGCGCGCGAAATAACGATTCACTGGCATATATATTGCCAACTCCGACTACCAAATGACTGTCCATAATGGCAACTTTAATAGCGGCAGTGCGTGTCGCTATCTGTTGTTTCAAATAATGGGGATTAAAAGCATCATCTAGCGGCTCTGGCCCGAGTGGCGCGAGCAGCGCATGACTAATGGGCTGCAGACCTGCCCACAACACTGCACCAAAGCGACGTGGATCACGCAATCTTAATACGCACCCATTAGAAAATTCAATATCAAAATGGTCATGCTTTTCAGGGGGGTAATTTCTATCCAGCAGGCTAATGCGGCCAGACATCCCCAGATGCAGTAGCAAAGTACCGCTTGCTACTTGGTTGCCATCAGCAAAACCGGCCAGAATATATTTGGCACGACGACTTAAGGAGATTAACGTGAGATTAGCGAGGGTTTGCGGTAAGTGCGCTGGAATTGGCCAGCGCATACTGGCATTACGAATCACAACATTTGTAACGGTTTGATTTACCAGCGGCAACAAGCCGCGACGGGTAATTTCTACCTCAGGCAGTTCAGGCATCAGCTTGCGACATGCTGTGTTAGTTAATATTAAGCGGTGGATTTAGCATCGTAAACCCAACATCGTTGGCAAAGTGGTACAATAGGCCTTCATCGGGGCGTGCAAGTAATAAATCGGGCGACTCCTGAATTTTGTCAAAATGCACCTTTGTACCGTCTTTAAGCTTGATTTTAAATGATGGATAGGTGATTTTGCGATCTGGCGTATACAACTCCACCTGCTTGGCTTGCGCCTGTTTCCAACTAAAATCCAGCCATTCATTCAGCTCATTTTGAGTGATTTTAGCTTTTGGCGCATTGGTTTTCCAGTTGCCCCCTGCGATATCCACTTGTAAGCCAATGTCTTCCCATTGCTCCAAATGTGCGTAATCGAACCCCGCAATCTGCTTGGCCTCTGGTGGTGCGAGCGGGCTCTTATCCACCATTTCGATGGCTTGAGTACTGGCGGCTTCGGCGTAGTTACCAGGCAACAAATAGACATTATCCTTATACGCCACGTACTGCTCATCAGTCACCGTATTAAAGGTGCCAAATATAAACTCCTCTGTGCCAGTAACACCACTTAACTTTAGACGCAATTGTGGTTTGTCTAAGCCAAATTTTTCTATGTCGACTGCAGTAAATTTGTTTTGGGTTTTGGCTGCAATAATGGAAAGGATGCGCTGTACAGAAAGCTGATCTGCGCGCGTCTTGTAAGGTGCAGTCATGCGCCATAAGCCATTTACTTTTTCAAAAGTGGTGGGCGCCTGGGTTGGAAATTCCACCTTAATCGCATTGAAGTCGGCGAGTTTTAACGTGGTTACTTCATACTGTGTCGGCCCATCATTACTAGCTTGTGGACGCAGGTACAAAAACGCGACCAGTCCTGCCACCAGCGCCAGCATCACAAAATTAAGTATCCATCTATTTTTCATAGGCAATTTTTCATTTATTTCAATATAGTTAAGCTTTGAATTAGGCGTTGCTACTATCTGTTAATTTAGGCTTTCCTACGTTTCCACCATAACCAGAAACCAGCGATAAAAATCGCCAGTGGGATAAAGTACTGAAAACCGTGGAATATGCTCATGGCCAGTAGACGACTGGACTCGTTATCGGGGATAGTGACATTGATATCTTTTAACGGCATCGGTTGAATGGTAATCAGCTTATCGTCACCCGCCAACCAGTTAATAATGTTCACACCAAAATCCAGATTGCCGCCGTTGGTAATAAAGGTGTTAGATAGAAAATTAGCATTGCCCATGACCACTACGCGTTGGCCTTTTTTGCCATAAATACGCTCTAACGCTACACCAATATTAATCGGGCCGCGCTTGTCCTTTTTCTCATCAAACACGACCTTTTGTTTATTGCCACCCTCTACAATTGCGTCACTCTCTAACCAGCCATTCGGTGCGACTTCTACCAAACGCCCTACTTTCCAGCCAAACTCATCTGAGGCTTTTGCATCAATTTCATGCGCTTCTGGAAACAGCGTACGCAACTGGAAATTACGGGTAATGGCATGGTCCCCATAAAAACTAGCAAATGCCACTTTGGCATCAGCGCCGTAAGTAGCGGCAGTCATATCCACCGCAATGCCTGGTGAAACGGTAATGCCCAAGTAGTCTGCGACTTCTTTTAAGCCGTGCAGGTTGTCGTTATCAAGCAACCACAGCAAATTACCACCAGATTCAAGATAAGCTTTAATCTTCTTGGCTTCAATATCGCTTAAGTCCACTTGCGGGCTAGCAATCACCAGCATAGCGCCATTGGCTGGCACCGCTTGCGCAATGGTTAAATCCGGGTTGGCAAATTTAAAGCCTTTTGTTTCCAACTGTTTACCAAATTCACCAATATCGTGGTTTTTTAAACCTTGCAAATGACGTTCCCCATGGCCATCTAAAAACATAATAGGCTGCTGATTAGTACGCGCCAAACGCACCAACAAATTGGTCATTTCTTGTTCAGCAAATGGCGGAAAAATATGTTCAGTACGCTTGTTGTATTCGACAACCGTCTCGCCATCCTCTTTAATATTGGCTTCTTGCGCTAATTTTGGCTCGGACGATGGGTTGATAAATTTAAGGTTAACGTCTTTTTTCTCGCGTTTATAGCGTGCCACAAAATCAATCATGCCTTTTCTAAAAGTATCGCCGCGGTTAGCATCATCATTAGTGGCATACACAGTAATATTGATAGGATCTTTCATGGTTTTTAAAATGTTAACGCTACCCTGCGTGAGAATATTACGATTGGCCTGCGTAATATCTTTTGCCACACGATACTGATTTGATAGATAACCCAGCACTAGAATAAGTGCCAAGAATATCACTACAAATAGCCAGCTCTGCGCCAGCATTTGTAAACGTAAGCTTTTGTTAATTTTCATAATAATTTAATTCTTATACAAAGTTTAGACTTTTAAATAGTTTTAGCCTCTTAAACGCTCAGCGTCTAAGCGGCGGATAGTTAGCACCAAGAACATGATGATAACCAACATGAAGTAAGCAACGTCGGCGCTATCGATTAGCCCCGTCGAAAACGCCTGAAAGTGCTTCATTAGCGACAATTGCGAGATCGTATTGGTTGGGTCTCCGGCAAAAATTCTATCCATAAAAATCAGCGCGATCAACGTGATAAAGGTCATCACGGCCGCGGCAACAGGCTGTGAAGTCAGGCTGGAAAAATAGAGGCCAACCGCACTGGCACTGGCAATCAATAAGAACAACCCCAGCGAATTAGCGACAATAAAGCCAAAATCGATATCTGCCCAAATGTTGAGCGTACTTAACATGACGGCAATATACAAAATCAGGATGCTGAGAAAAGTCACCAAGCCGATAAATTTACCCAATACTATCTCGGTCAACGATAACGGCGCGCTAAACAAGAATGGTAGTGTTTGACTGCGGCGCTCTTCGGAAATCAAACGCATTGAAAGCATTGGTACCGCAAACAGTACCACTAGAAAAGCCCAGCCATAGACAGTCTGGCCAACAAACTGCGTCACCCCTACGCGCTCTGCAGGGCGAACTGCGCCAGACATCACTTCGAAGTAACCATTGACGCCATTTAAATAGAGTGAGCCGAATAAGGCAGTGAATATCGCCAAAATAATCCAGCCCATGGGTGATGCAAACATGCTTTTCAGTTCTTTTCTTACAATATTGAATATCATTTTATCGTTACCTTTTTAAGCGGCCACTGCATCTTGCGCGGCAGCAGCGTCTTGATAAGTCAGCTGCACAAATACATCTTCCAGGCTGGTCTGGTCTGGCGCAATCTGGAACAAGCCCCATTTGTTTTTTACGGCGGCCTGTACAACCGCTTCATGCGCAGCCTTGTCTTCATCGGCACCATCGGCAAAACGAATACGCATCATATGCGTATCCACTACTTCAGCTTCGGTAACACCTTTAATTTTAAGCAGATCTGTTACTGAAGGTGCCTTGTTAAAGCCCAGTAATAACTTATTGCCTACGCGCTGACGCTTGAGGACGTCGATGCCTCCATTAAATACCAGTTTACCCTTGTCGATAATTTGCACGTGGTCGCACACCATTTCCACCTCTGGCAGAATGTGTGTAGATAAAATCACGCTATGCTCGCCACCAATTTCACGAATCAGTGCACGGATATCGCGAATTTGAATTGGGTCTAAACCTACCGTAGGCTCATCCAGAATCACCACCATCGGGCTGTGGATAATGGCTTGTGCAATGCCTACACGCTGTTGGTAACCGTTGGATAGGTTCTCTATTAAACGCTTACTCATATGGCTTAAACCACAGCGCTCCTTGGCGTTTTCCATTGCTTTCTTGATGTGTTTACCCGTCACGCGATGCAAACGCGCAGCGATGTTTAAGTATTCATCTACGGTTAGTTCTTTATACAGCGGGCGCATTTCAGGCAAATAGCCAATCAGCGCCTTGGCTTCCTTGGGATTTTCTATCATGTCGATACCACAGATTTTAACGCTGCCGGCACTGGGGGCCAGATTGCCTGTGAGCATTTTCATGGTAGTCGATTTACCCGCACCGTTTGGGCCTAAAAACCCCAGGACTTGCCCCTGTGTTAAATTAAAGCTGACATCGCTTACGGCCGGCCGGCCGCCGTATAAACGGGTAAGATCAACGGCTTCTACTGTTAAATTTGTCATAATTATAATGCACCAACTCTTAAATTAAACTACCCATTAAATTACCTAAATAAAATCAAAATTACCATGCCCTGTGAATCAAATTTACTAGATTAGTTGCATGCAAAAAGCTATAGTCGTACTTACATATGTAGTGCGCAATATTGTATGCTCTGCATACAACCCTTAATTATGGATGAACTTGCGTCTACTGTCACGGACTAAACGATACATACCTCTAACTGGATAAAGCAATCATGCCTAAATTAAAAATAATAGTCGCAGCGCTAGCGTTAAGTTTTGCACTTAACACCTCAACTGTGCTGGCAGAAACTAAATCTGCAACGACCATTACCACCCCTACACCAGAATTTGTGTACAAATACTTGCTGGGCGAAATAGCTGGGCAACGCGGTGAGGTAGTATTGGCCAGCCAGCTCTTTTTAGATTTAGCTAAGCAGACTCGCGATGCACGTTTGGCAGAGCGCGCAGCACGTAGTGCGGCTTTTGCCCAGCAGCAGGGTATCGCCTTGCAGGCTGCCACTTTGTGGGCTGAGCTGGATCCTGACTCGCTAGAAGCGCAACAGGCTTCCAGCCAATTATTGATTGCTAGTGGCAACTTAAAACAAGCCAAGCCGCATATTGAAAAACTATTAGCCAAAGAAGATACACGTGCCAACGGCTTTTTATATTTACCAAGCCTGCTTGCCTCTCAAAAGGATAAAATAGAAGTACTCAATGCAGTCACTGCATTTGCCAAACCATACCCTAACCTACCCGAGGCACACTTTGCCGTGGCTCAAGCTGCTTGGGCTGCAGATAAACCAGATGTCGCCAGAAGCTCGCTTGATGCCGCCAATAAGCTACGCCCAGGTTGGGAGTTGGCGGCACAAATGCATGGACAAATGCTGCTGAAAGAATCGCCAGATAAAACCATTGCTTTTTACCAGGATTTTTTAAACAAATACCCAAAAGCCAACGATGTGCGCATGGCCTATGCCAAACTATTGGTTAGCCAAAAGAAATATAGTCTAGCCAAACCGGAATTCGTAAAGCTGGTAGAAACCTCAAACGGTAGTCCTGAAGTGAGTGCGGTGGTTGGCATTTTATCTTTAGAATCAAATGATTACTTAATGGCTGACAAGTATTTCCAGCAGGCGATTAGCTTGGGCTTTAAAACGCCGGATCAGTTGCACCTGTATTTAGGGCGCAGTGCAGAAGGCCAAAAAGATGATGCAAAAGCACTGAGTTGGTACGACAAGATTCAATCTGGCGATCACTATTTAGATGGCAGGTTATCTGCAGCGCATGTGGTTGCACGCACCAAAAGTGTAGATGTCGCAATTAAACTGCTAGACGATATTGAAGACTTAACCCCTGAACAACAAATATTGGTGATTCAAACCGAAGCCAACATGCTTAATCAAGCTAAACGTGAGCAAGAAGCATTTGATCTGCTACAGAAAGCGACGCAAAATTGGCCTAATGCAGTAGAAATCATTTACGATTTTTCTATGGCTGCTGAACGCATTGGCAAACTGGATGTGATGGAAGCTGAATTGCGCAAGGCGATCAAGCTTAAACCTGATTTCGCAGCTGCTTATAATGCGCTTGGATACTCGTTTGCAGATCGCAACATAAAACTGCAAGAAGCAAAAAACCTCATAGAAACCGCCTTGCAATTACAGCCTGGCGACCACTACATGCTGGATAGCTTAGGCTGGGTACATTACCGTCTGGGTAATTTAGAAAAGGCAGCTGAAAACTTACGCAAGGCCTATGAGGTGCAGGCCGATCCGGAAATTGCGGCACATTTAGGTGAAGTGTTGTGGAAACAGGGCAAAGAAGAGGAAGCGAAAAAAATCTGGTCTAGTGCCTTAAGAGAGCATCCTGAAAACGCAGTACTGCTAGCAACTGCCAAAAAATTTAAATCCTAGTTTTTAAATTCAGATCTTTAATTTATTCATTTGAATTTAACTAGCAAACTACTCATTACCCTATTTGTTCTGGCGGCAACTGCTTGCGCTACGCGGCCAACAGTTCCCGACTCCACGGCTGCGACACCTGAACATTTAGCGATACACCAGCAACATCTGGCCTCGTTAACAAATATTCAAGCATTTTCGTTAAAAGGCCGGCTAGGCGTTGTCACTCAAAAGCAAGGGTTTTCGGGCAGCATCGAGTGGCAACATCAGCCCGCTGCAGATAATATAGACGTGTATTCACCGCTGGGCAGCAAGGTGGCTAACATTGCCAAAACCCCCAATCATGTTGTATTAACCGATGAAAAAGGTAAGCACATCAAAGCCGACGATGCGGAGTCGCTTACGGAATCCACATTAGGTTTTCGCTTACCCTTGAATGGGCTTAGTGACTGGGCGTTGGGTCGCCCAGCTGCCAGAAAAATTGATGCCTCCAGTTGGGATGCGCAAGGAAGGTTGACCACCCTCAAGCAGGATGGCTGGGATATTGGCTTTGAAAACTATCTTGAAAGTAATGGTACTTTTTTGCCTAATAAAATTGTATTGAAAAGCGAAAAAGTGAACTTAAAATTGCTGGTTGAAAAGTGGATAGCCGCTGCCAACTAGGTACAAACTACGATACAACATATGCAGCAAGAATCTTTAGAAGACTGGTTAAAATCTCAAATCGCCAGAGGCTGTAGCCTAGAGTCGATGATCGACGCCATGCAAAATGTCGGTCACACCGAGAGCAATGCGCGCAGCATTGTGACAAAAGCCTTCCATGATGCTGATACAAACGCCAATAAACCTGCAATACACTCAAAGACAATAGCCGCTTGGCAAAATATTGCCAACAATAGGCAGGAAAGCGCTATCAAGCCCGTGATCAGTTTAAACTCACCTCGCCTGATGGTATTTGATCAATTTTTAAGCGATGCAGAATGTAACGAACTGATTGCACTGTCTACAGCTAAAATGCAGGATTCCACTGTCGTAAATCCTATCACTGGGCAACATGTAAAACACCCTGAACGCCTTTCACGCGGTACACATCTAGACCATCAAAGCAGCAAGGTGGTTACGGAAATTGAGCGCCGTATAACTGCGTTATTTGGTTTTGCGCTCAACCAGCAAGAAGCCATTCAAATACTGCACTATCAAGTTGGCGGGGAGTATCGGCCACATTTTGATTTTTTTCCACCCGCCGATACCGGCAGTCAATCCGTCATTGCACAAGCAGGCCAGAGACTGGCTACATTAATTATGTATCTGAATACCCCAGTACAAGGTGGAACTACCGATTTACCTAACATTGGTTTAAGTGTGACTGCTAAAAAAGGTGCTGCTATTTATTTTGAAAACATTGACCAGACTGGTTTGCCCGACAACAACACGCTGCATGCTGGCATGCCTGTGCTGGCTGGTGAAAAGTGGATCGCCACCAAATGGCTGCGAGAGCGCCCGCTATTTTAACGTTGCAAGGCTTTCAAGGATTTAAGAAACTTATCTGATTTCAAATACCTGCAGGAGCTCAACAACCTATCATTTTTAACCTATACGGGCCATCGCATCAGTAACCACTCACTGTTAAACTGTATTGCAGTGTTTGCAACGTTTGCAGTATCATTGATGCATAATAAGTATAGGGTGATTGTCATGGAAAAAACGCGGATAGGGATTGTTGGTACTGGATTTATTGCGTCCGGGCTTCGCCACCTCATTCAAGCATCCCCTGACTTTGTTGCTTCTAAAATTCTCACGCGTCGCCCACTCAACTCATTAAATGACCATCCACATGGCGTGTTAACAAACTCTATAAACGAGCTGGTTGATCATTCTGATATCGTATTTGAATGTTCTGGTGACGTAGTTCACGCAACAGATGTTGTTTTAGCCGCCACTAATGCCAAGAAAAAAGTGGTGACCCTCAACGCCGAGTTTCATACCTTGCGATTTCCTTGAAATTTCCTTGAAAAAAAAAGAGGCTGGGTCTCCTATAGTTATTACGCAATCAGCTATCAAATAAGTAGCTGACGTCAAGCCTGTTCAG
>JAKFDL010000074.1:0-32277 GCA_036676175.1 Methylotenera sp.
TGAGAAAACTCCTTCCTAACATAAAAGTCATTCTTACCTCAGGTTACCCGCCCCCCATTTTTGATAGAAGAGCATGGGGATCCGCATGATTTCACATTCCTTAAAAAACCCTATAATCTGGCTGATTTGATTCCCATCTTAGGTTAGAAAAAATGTAACTTAAACTGGAACCTAGACCTGTTAGTTTATTTAAATAAAACCTATGTCGAGTTTTTTCCTTGACCATCCATAATTCTTTACCCCAAGTCAGTATATTCTTACTAGCTTTTCATCTGCAATCCTATGACAGGTTAAATTTAATAATTGCATAATTTCACTCTAATTAATTACTTAATTTAGTAGGGGAATCAAAATGTTAGATAACGAGGACACAGTTGCAGTTATTAATGATTTGATTGAAATATCTAAGGACGGAGAGGAAGGTTTTCTTAAAGCTGCTGAAGACATTCAAGACCCAAAAATCAAATCATACCTCATGCGCAGATCAGCCAACGTTAGGGAAAGCATATTAGAGCTACAAAATTTAGTGCGAGAGCTGGGCGGAAAACCCGCAGACTCCACATCAGTTGCTGGTTATTTGCATCGCAAATGGATAGACCTTAAAACTGCGATAGTTGAAAACGATAACTTAGCAGTACTTAATGAACTTGAACGTGGTGAAGATGTTGCCCTACGTGCTTACCGTAAGGCGTTAACTAAAGATCTGCCGTCCAATGTGGCACAAATTGTGTTGCACCAATCGACTGGAGTCCAACGAAATCATGATGAAGTTAAACAAATGCGGGATGCTGCCGAAGCTCTTTAACGACCAATGATGGAGATGAAGATCCTGCATCCCAGCCAGATACTGAATTTGCGAAGACAAGCCAGGACAACATTACGCTTGATAACACGGAGAACAATATGACTGAAAACAAAAATGATAAGGTGCCCGCAACACAACAGCCTTCGGGCAATCCACCTAAAGGGGAGGAGCTAGATGCGTTTACAAATAATGCTTCAAAAAAGCATAAGAAAGAACAGTCACATCCCAAACCTCAAGCAGATCAGGTCTTAAATCCTGAATTGAGCAGTGCGAATGATATATAAGTAATTTCACGAGTGCTAGGGAAGATAAAATCAGAGTTTCGAGAGATTAAAAACGGCTCACCAAGCAGTCGGTTTATCGATCACTACAAGCGCACTAGGCGAAAGGAAAGCGTTCGAGGCAGCCACTGGAGAACTCTAGGATATGTCTCCGCCGGTTTGGCTCTGCTCATTTGCGGATTATTGCTTTCGCTACCACCTGGAGTTCCGGGCTTTCTCATTTGGATTCCCGGTCTGGCGTTACTTGCAGGGCGCTTCAAGAGCTTTGCACTCCTGCTGGATCGATTGGAACTCCAATCACGGAAAGCTTGGCAGCACGTACGCACTCGGCGCCGCCCTTAGTAAATATCAGTGGTGGTTACTGCGGTAAAAGGGCTGTCACTAAGACAATCAAAACACTTTAAAGCCGTTAGAAAAACATTTTTGATTCTAGCCACTTTATAGCCGTAACACCTTTCTAATTGACTACCTAAATATACAGTCAATTTTTGCGATACAAAGATATTACCTCACACTTGGTATAAAGTTGAATTTGGCGTTATGCTTATTCAATAATTTTGGGACATAACTGAATGTGCAGCAACTACCAACCTGTTCAAAGAACCCAAAATACATGGGTAAAACAACACTTCGATTGTGATTTGCCATTAGCAGATTGGCGAGAAGAAGCTTACCCAACATATCCAGCTCCTTTCATATACCTAGATGAAGGAAAACCCCGCTGTGAGTTGGCACAGTTTGGCCTTGTGCCACATTGGGCAACTGACAAAAAGAAATTTGGATTAAAAACTTACAATGCACGAAGTGAAACCGTTCAAGAAAAACCAAGCTATCGTGCAGCCTGGAAAGAACGTAGATTTGGCTTATCCATCATGCAAAGCTTTTATGAGCCCAATTGGGAAACAGGTAAGGCAGTGCGCTGGCGTATTAAACGCAAAGATGGTGAACCCGTAGCTGTAGCTTCAATTTGGGAGCGCTTTATAGACAAAGAAACAGGTGAAATTATTCATTCATTTTCAATGCTAACCATAAATGCAGATGGTCATGATGTGATGAAGCATTTTCATAAACCACATGATGAGAAACGGACTATAGTTGTTTTGAATGATTCAGAATATATACCTTGGCTTCATGCCAACCATGAAAAAGCAAAAAACTTATTACAATTAGCCCCTAGCGAGTTTCTTGTTAGTGAGCCTGCTCCTTTATTTCGGCCACCTAAGGTTGTTAGTAATATGTAAGATGCACCTACCTAATGTTAGCTTAATCCATTTATGAAAAAAACCATGCCTATCCTCATCACTATTGTTCTCACCACACTTGTTGTATTACTTTTGATGAATTTCTTTACTGCTGAGAAACGCATCGAGAAAAAATTAGATCAGCATTACTTTGTTGATGAAGAGCAATTCACGAGATCAATTAGTGTACTGCTTGGTCCCCCATTCTTAGAAGGTAACCATGTAATCACCTTGACAAATGGTGATGAAATTTTTGCTGCAATGCTTAAAGGCATTAAAAGTGCAAAAAAAACCATCACTTTTGAAACATTCATATATTGGAATGACAGTATAGGAAAAGAGTTTGCCAAGGAATTAAGTAATAAAGCTAAGGCTGGGGTAAAGGTACATGTCTTATTAGATTGGCTTGGTAGTGTAAAAATGGATAAAAAGCAGCTAAATGAAATGATTAAAGCTGGTGTTGAAATTCAACGTTTTCACAAACCCCACTGGAGTCATTTACCACATCTCAATAATCGCACTCATAGAAAGCTGTTGGTTATAGATGGGAATTTAGGTTTTACTGGTGGGGTCGGTATTGCTGATCAATGGCGCGGTGATGCCCGCACACCATTGGAATGGCGTGATTCACATTTCCAGATTACCGGTCCTGCTGTGGCTCAAATGCAAGCCGTGTTTATGGATAATTGGATAAAAGCACAAGGGCGCGTTCTACACGGTCAAAATTACTTTCCACCTCTAAAATCAACAGGGTCGATGACTGCCCAAATGTTCAGCAGTTCTCCCAATGGCGGAAGCGACTCTATGCAGTTAATGTATCTCATGTCGATTACTGCGGCCAAACAATCTATCGATTTAGCTATAGCCTATTTCGTTCCAGATGAACTTACAAACAGTGCATTAATCGCTGCCGCTAAGAGAGGCGTAAAAATAAGAATTATTACACCTGGTGAACATATCGATACTGAGACAGTTAGAAAAGCTTCTAGGGAAAATTGGGGAAGCTTACTAAAATCTGGCATACAAATCGCAGAATATAAACCTACAATGATTCATTGTAAAATTTTTATCGTTGACAATTTATTGGTTTCTGTCGGCTCAACCAATTTTGATAATCGATCATTCAGGCTAAATGATGAAGCGAATCTAAATGTTTACAATAAAGATTTTGCTAAAGAACAAACCAAAATTTTCGATAAAGATTGGTCAAAATCACAGATAATTACTTATACTAAATGGCAACAAAGGCCATTTACAGAAAAGTTATTGGAGAAGTTTGCAGTTATTCTTAAAACCCAATTATAAATTTTGGGTTACCAATCAGTCCGATTTAGAGATAATTTCTGTTCACGCAATATTTGATTTAGCTCTTTTAGTTGCTGCCTAAATCCGCCTTTAAAAGCATTACGTGCCACCTTTGCCTTACCTGCAATAGTTCGTGCGCCTGTGCTATTTTTCCACGGTTTCCATAGCTTGATCAGTTGCGCTTTTTTGTACGTATTGTAAAGAGGCATTATGCAACGAAAAAACACGCTATGTAGCGTGTATTTGAGTTAAATCGTTGAATTTATTGAATATTGATACGGTATGATGTTACATGAAACTAACTAATGGTGCCGACGGAGAGACTCGAACTCTCACGACTTTCGTCACTACCCCCTCAAGATAGCGTGTCTACCAATTCCACCACGACGGCAATCACCACAAATTAATTAGGCCAAATGTTAATTCGGTATATCTTTCGCGGCGCTGCCAGCAGGCGTTGCTTGTTCTGGCTTAGTCTCTGTTGTTGTAGCGGGTGCAACGGTTGTTGTCACTGATTCGGATTTAGTTGCGCCCTTTATCACACTGCCGCTACCAGCACGATGACTCGCCATATACGCTAATGTTAAACTCGTGGCAAAAAACACGACAACACAAGCTGCGGTGGCCTTACTCATAAAGTTAGATGAGCCACTTACGCCAAATAAACTGCCTGATGCGCCACTACCAAAGGCGGCGCCCATATCAGCACCTTTGCCATGCTGTAACAGCACCAAGCCAATGACGCCTGCGGCGGCTAATACGTGAATCACTGTGATTAAATTTTCCATGAGTTAAACCTTGATTTTAAACTTTAAGTCTTACCTAATTTTTTGCCTATTTTATGCAGCCGCTTTTTCAGCCGCATAGCAAATACTTTCAAATTCTTGTGCGTTGAGCGAGCATCTACCAATCAGCCCGCCATCAATATTTTCTACTATGCATAATTGTAGCGCATTTTGTGGGTTTACGCTGCCTCCGTAGAGTATTTTTAGCTGGTTTGCCGCCTCAATATTTAGCGCGCCGATTTTATTGCGAATAAATCGATGCATGCTTTTTGCCTGCTCCGGCGTAGCAGCCAAACCAGTACCAATCGCCCAAATCGGTTCATACGAAATCACCGTATTGGCGAATACCGCAGCACCATAACCATTAATAATGGCATCCAGTTGCTTGCTTACTACCATATCCATGACACCCGCTTCGCGTTCTATCAACGTTTCACCCACACATAAAATCGGCGTAATCCCATGCTGTTTGGCCACCATAAACTTTTGCGCGATGTTTTCATCCGATTCGCAGTAGGCGGTTGCGCGCTCTGAGTGTCCAATAATTGCATAAGTTGCCCCGAAATCGCGCAACATGTCTGCACTCACCTCACCCGTGTAAGGGCCAATCTCATTCTTAGCTAGATTTTGCGCACCCCAGGCGATATCAGTGTGCTGTAGTGCGCTTTGCAACTGGGCAAGATAAGGATAAGGCGCACACACCACGACTTGTGTGTGTTTTAAATTGGAAAGTGTTGCAATAAAATCGTTCAGCAAGGCAGCATTTTGTTTCAAGTTGCCATGCATCTTCCAATTGGCTACAACCAGTTTTTTGATGATTTTTTGTGTCGGTTTTTGTGTCATGGCTTTCTTTGGTTTAAAGGCTATATGCGCCTTAATAATTGGCGCGAATTCTACGCGCGCCTACAGTCTTGGTCAATGTGACTTATCAATGTGCTTTAGCCATGTAAAAATGCGCTCAAGCAAATAAATCAGGCGCTGATTTCGGTTCAGGTTTACCCACCATCGCCAAGTGTTCTAATGCTGCAGTAAATTCAGTGTTGTATTGCAAATGCTGCATACTTTCAGGATGACGCGACCCGTGCATGTGCGCCAAACGTACAATACTTTGTGCAGACATTTTCCACTCCAGCTTTTCCAGCAATTCATCCGCCAAATCGGGGCGATTGCAAAGTAGCACCATATCGCAACCCGCATTCAGTGCAGCCAGGCTACGCGTTGTCACATCGCCGCCTACACTAGCGCCTTCCATACTTAAGTCATCACTGAAAATTACGCCATTAAAACCCAATCTTTCACGTAGCACTTTTTGTAGCCACTTGGATGAAAATCCAGCCGGCTTATCGTCCACCTTTGGATAAATGACATGTGCAGGCATAATCGCCGCCAAACCCTCATCAATCATTTGCCTGAAAGGCTGCATATCGTTTTGAGCAATTTGGTCAAACTCACGCTCGTCAATCGGGATGCTCACGTGCGAATCGGCCACCACAAAACCGTGCCCAGGAAAATGTTTGCCTACTGCTTGCATACCACCTTTTTTAAGCCCTTGCATCAGCGAAAAAGCTAGCTCGTTAATCGCCTGTGCATTGCCGTGAAAAGCTCGGTCACCAATTACTAGACTGTCGCCATAATCCATGTCTAATACCGGGGTAAAACTAAAATCCACACCGTGCGCGCGCAGCTCGGCCGCTAAAACCCAGCCCGCTTGCACGGCTAATTCTTTGGCTTTTTTTCTATCCACATCCCAAATCTTGCCAAATTCGCGCATGGGCGGGATTTTGGTAAAACCCTCCCGAAACCGTTGTACGCGCCCACCTTCGTGATCGACCGCGATTAAAAGCGGCGGGCTGCGAAGCTCATGGATACTGGCTGTCAGCGCAGCTAATTGTGCACAGTTTTCGAAATTACGTGCAAATAAAATCACACCACCAACGAGTGGGTGCTGTAATCTTTTAACGTCATCGGCGGTTAACTCTTTGCCAACCACATCCAACATCACCGGGCCTAAACTCATACCAATGCTTTCTCTATCAATATGCTTGAATAATATTTTAACTGATGCCTTACTTTAACCGATACAAAGAAGTCACTTCTTTGCTGCGTGCCGCATACAGCGGGTCTGATTGATCTGCAGATTTTGCATGTTTGGGTGCAATATCTAACTTTTCAATCACGGTTAACCCTGCATCCGCAATCCATTTTTGCAAATCTTCATTTGCCCTTAAGCCCAAATGTTCAGCTAAATCAGACATTACCAGCCACGCTTCGCCATCGTCATTTAGGTGCACTTTTACGCCAGCCAAAAACCCCTTCAACATTTGGCTATTAGGATCATAGACGGCATGCTCAATCGGCGCATTGACCTTGGCTGGTATCCACGGCGGATTGCATACAATTAAATCCGCTTTTTTGAAACCACTGGGGAACAGATTGGCCTGTTCAACTTCGATATATTCCTTCAAGCCTAGCTGGGCGATATTCTCGCTGGCGCAATTTAATGCGCGGGTATTGTTGTCGGTGGCGATGACTTTTTTAATGCCGCGATTCACCAAAATCGCGGCAATAACGCCAGTGCCGGTGCCGATATCAAACGCGGTTTTAAAATTGTTGAGCGGTGCGTTATTAATGAGATCCAAGTACTCTCCACGCACTGGGCTATATACGCCGTAATGCGCATGGATATTGGCTTCTAGAGCATCAATATAGACACCTTTTTTGCGCCATTCATGCGCTCCTATCATCCCCAATAGTTCGCGCAGTGATAGCACCAGCTTGGCTGGTACTTTATCCACCTTCGCATTAATAATCAGGGCGCCTGCTACCGCATCTTTGGTACTAGGCGCGCGTTTCAAATCGCAACTACCGTGATTAAGCTCAATTAAAATTTTATTAGCGATACTCGCACGCTGAATTTGCCGCGCACGGTGCTGGTGAAACGCCTGCGTTAGGCTTTCTGCAGACTGAATCGGTTTAATATCAAACTTGCGCGTAATCGCTTGTAGCATCTGTTTAGCATTTTGAAAATCGCCTTTATACAAAAAAGCTGTGCCCTCGCACACAAGCTTGTAAGCCTCTTTGGCGCTGGTAGTATCATCTGCAATGCGTATATTTTTAGGCGGTGGATTACCTGCTTCAGACTGCCAAATGGCAGTTTGTGGTTTGTTTTTTTCTTGCCAACTTACTTGTGCTTCTTTTGTTAATGTTTCAGTCAATGTGTGTCTCAATCAGATTTAAATCAAACAGGTTAAATTTTAAAGGGGTTAAAGTCGGTGTTTTTATCGTAATAATCTTCGTTTTCGGCACGTTTTAAAAACGCGACAGTTTTATAAACCACTGGCGTAAAGGCAACTTCTACTGCAATTTTTGCGATGATTTGCGCGCCAATGATCAGCGGAATTTTATCATTGGGGATAATCCCAGTATTCCAAAATGCCATTGGAACGAATAGCACTGTATCTACCACCTCGCCAAAAATGGTGCTGGTAATGGTGCGTTGCCACAAGTGCCTGCCAGCACTCACGGTTTTCATTTTTGCCATTACAAAACTATTAACAAATCCGCCAGCGGCAAAAGCAATCAACCCAGCCAAGGATATTCTCCACGTGCTGCCAAACGCTACTTCGTAAGCGTCCTGATTATGCCAATACGGTGCGGGTGGCAAAGCCACGATCATCCACGCCATCAGTGAAGCAAACGCTAAACCTGCAAAGCCTGCCCAGATCACCCTTCTGGAAGCGGCATAGCCATAGACTTCGGTAAGAATATCGCCAAAAATAAACGAAATGGGGAAGAACAAGACGCCCGCGCCAAAGGTAAGCGTGCCGAGTAGTGGTGCATCGATTTGTGTGACTTTTGCCGGGCCAATTAAATTGCTGCACACCAGCACACAGACAAAAGCGGCCATGATGAAATCGAAGTATTTGTATTGTTTGCGCACAGCGCTATTCTACGCGAACATCCAATTTATCCCGCAAATAATCGCCGCCTAGATTAATGGCTAAAATCAAGCTCATTAAGCTTAGCCCCACCACCAACACGTAATGTGGTGCCACCAGCATATAGCGCACGCCATCGCGTAACATGGCGCCCCAACTGGCGCTAGGCGCTTGTATGCCCAACCCGAGAAAAGACAAGCTGGCTTCGGCAATCATCACGCTGGCCAAACTATAGGTCGCTTCCACCATTAAAATTGAGCCCAATAATGGCAAAATATGCTTGATTAACAGCCGCGGCACGGTTGCTCCTAGTGATTCTGCCGCTAGCACATGCTGACGATTGCGCAAGCTGAGTGTCTGCCCACGTGCTAGCCGTGCATAACTAACCCAGCCAGTGATGCACAGCGCCAAGATTAAATTGCTGATACCTGCACCCAACACCGCCACAAACGCAATGGCCAATAAAATACCGGGGAATGCCAAAAAAATATCGGTGATTTTCATTAAAAACGCATCGATTTTGCCGCCATAAAACCCTGCCAGTAAGCCAACGGTTACACCGACTAGCATGGTAATCACAGTGACTACAATCGCTACCAAAAAAGACACTTGTATGCCTTCCAGTATTCTTCCCAAGATGTCCCTGCCTAGGTCGTCGGCACCCAGCCAATTTTGAGCGTTTGGGCTGGCTAAAATTGCATTTAAATCAATGGTATTAGCTTGCAGCCCAGACAATTGGCCGACAACCACAGCCAATAACCAAAACATCAAAACAGACAGTGCGAATATTTTCATACGATTGTTTTAGCTAGCTGCCCGCACTCGCGGATCGGCAAATCGGTACAGCACATCGGTTAGCAAATTCACCAGCACATAACTCAGCGCAATCACCAGCACACAGGCTTGGGTCACTGGATAATCGCGCTTTTCGATGCTTTCTACCAACAACCTGCCAATACCATCCCAGCTAAATATGGTTTCAGTAATGACGGTGCCCGCCAGTAAACTGCCCATTTGTAAGCCAACAATAGTGATAATTGGCAGCAAAGCAGCGCGCAGGGCATGGCGAATAATCACAGTGCGCTCACTCAAGCCTTTGGCCCGCGCAGTGCGAATGTAATCGTCATTGAGAACTTCTAGCAAGCTGGTGCGTGTCATACGCGTAAGGATGGCACTTAGCCCAAACCCAAGTGTCAATGCGGGCAGGATAATGGAACTGCGCGAATCCATACCACTGACAGGCAGCCAGCCCAGCCACACCGCAAACACCAGCATTAGGATAGGTCCCAACCAGAACGCAGGCATGGCTGAAAACCGCACTGAAATGATGGTGACCACGATATCTTGCCAATGCCCCGCCTTAAGTGCTGCGTAAACGCCAAGTGGAATACCGATACTTATTCCAATCAATAGCGATAATAGGGCTAATTTAAGCGTTGCAGGATAGCGCGTTTTTATCAGCTCAATAATCGGCTGTTTGGTATGGATAGAATGACCTAAATCCAAATGAGCGAGTTTGTCCAAGTAACTGGAAAACTGGCGAGGCAGTGATTGGTTTAAGCCTAAATCAGCGCGCAAAGCATCCCTATCTCCCATGCTGGCTGATTCACCCAGCATTACCTCTACCGGGTCGCCTGGCACTAAATGAACAAGTAAAAAGGTAAGTAGCAGTACACCAAAAATGACGCTGGCAAAACTGAGTACGTGCCTGATCATTGAATAAAAACGCGCGTGCCGACCGTCACCGCATTGAACAGCGCAATCATATCGGCATTACGCATGCGCACACAGCCGTGTGAACCCGGCCTGCCCATCTCTGTCAAATCCGGGCTACCGTGAATGTAAATATAGCGCTGCATGGTATCAACATTTCCTAGCCGATTCTTGCCGACCTCTTTGCCGCTTAACCACAAAATACGCGTTAAAATCCAATCGCGATCAGGAAATTGCGCCATCAGTTCCGGTGTAAAAATCTCACCGGTTGGCCTGCGCCCCACCAATACTGTATTCACTGGCATACCTGCGCCAATTTTGGCGCGAACAATATGCACTCCTTGCGGCGTGCAGCCACTATCTTTGATACAGCCCGCACCATTCGCGGCGGTAGAAACGAGATAGCGTGCGACTAGGCCGCCATAGTCGTCATACAGCGTTAAGGTTTGGTTTGAGATGAGTATTTCGATACGCATATGCTTATTGTAGCTGAGCTTTTGACGGCTGCCTTGCAATTGTCGCCAATCTTTCAATAATCGCTAAGTCGTCCCAATTGCCGTCAGGTTTGGGGGAATAGTGCGCGATATTTTTTTGCATGGCGACAAATTGCCCTTCATACCACAGTGGAATATAAGGCAGCTGCGCATGAATGCGCTCTGTAGCAGCAGGCCAATTTTCTTCTGTAAGCAGTTGGTCTAATTTCGCATCGGCAAAACGGCCGCGATTAAAACCATTAGGTGGAGAATAATCACTGCCAAAGGCCTTGCTGTAAATTTCTGGCGTTTTGATGCCTACCCATGTTAGGCCATACAATTGAAAATTACCCGCTTTCACATCAGCAAAAAAAGTGCCCCAGTCTAGGCTCTTAATTTCCAGCGCAATCCCCGCCCGCTCCATTTGCGCTTGCATAATGGTAGCCAAGCGCACACGGAAAGCATCCGTGCTGGTTTTATATTCCAGTTTTAGTGGTAGCTTAACGCCTGCTTCATTCAGTAATTTTTTAGTTAAAGCCGGGTCGTAATCATAACTTTTCAAATCTGCATTACCGGCAAAATGCTCTGGCGGCAAAATTGCGCCTGCAATTCTGCTGTTGTTCACCATCACTTTGTCAATAATCGCATGCCTATCAATCGCATGCGCGATGGCTTGCCTCACCTTTAGATTTTTTAGCAATTTATCCTGCATATTTAAGCCAAGGTATGAGTAGTTAGCTCCTAAGCCAGTATCCACGCGGATATGAGACATGCTCTGCAAATGTTTCACTAGCTCAGGCGGTAAATCGCCTTGAATCAAATCGATTTCGCCCTTCCTCAGCTTCAGTACCCGCACAGTCGGATCTTTGACTTCCTGCAGGGTAATCGCCTGATTGTCTGAAGTGCGGCTTAACTTTAAATCATGTGGCCAGGATACAAACTTTAGCGGGCCACTACCGACTGGGTTGTGCGAAAAATCGTGATTTTTGTCGATTAAACTTTTAGGCATAATACCGATAATGAGCTTGCCGAAAAAATGCGGATCTACCTGTTTTAATTTAAAAATAAGCGTCTTATCATTTAACACTTCGATTGAGTCTATGTTTACAAACTCAGCTGTGTGCGGCGAATCTTTAAGACTTAATAAAGAATCGTAAGTCGCTTTTACATCATGCGCTGTAAGCGTAATGCCGTTGTGAAAAATGGCTTTGTTTTGCAGTATAAATTTGTATTCAAGCGCATTTACAGCATTGCCGCGTGCTAATAACCATGCAGGTTTCGAGGCAGCATCAAAATCGACTAAAGGCTGGTAAATCAGGCGGTTGACTCGTTCTGAGGCGGCATCTGTGGCATAGCGCGGGTCAAGATTGAGTGGCGCTTGCGCAATTCCAAAACGGATTTCCTGTGGGGGCACGGCAGCTTTCTGGCAGGCGGCAAGCAAAGGCATAACCAGTACAAACGCTAATAGGTTTTTAAACATAGGTATGATTTTACACAGGATTTTCTAGTCCATTGCGCTAATATTTAGTAAAGCATTTTGCGCGGATTGCACAGCTAGCCCGATAAGTTTATGATGCCTTATATTTTAATAATGGGGAGCAGAAAATGACAGGTTTGATTCAACTTATTGGCCGCATCATGATGGCGCTTATTTTCATTTTAGCGGGCGTTGGTAAAATCAAAGACCCCGCAGGCACCATCGGCTATATGCAGTCAGTAGGTTTGCCCGGCCTATTGTTGTGGCCTACCATTGCACTTGAACTGCTGGGCGGCATCGCATTGGTTGTTGGCTATAAAACACGTCTAGTGGCACTTGCACTGGCCGCTTTTTGCATCCTTTCCGCGGCCTTGTTCCACAGTAATTTTGCCGACCAAATGCAGATGATTTCATTCCTTAAAAATATGGCCATAGCAGGCGGTTTATTATTGCTGGCAGTGGGTGGCAGCACAGCGTATAGCATGGATAACCGCAGGTCGACTACCAATTTTTTTGGTACGCGCCAAGGCTAGTTACTAACACTATAACTTCTCAAATAGGGCTATCGACTCGACATGCGCAGTGTGCGGGAACATATTAATCACACCAGCCGCACTTAAGCGGTAGCCTTTTTCCCGCACCAGCACACCTGCATCACGCGCCAGCGTGGCTGGATTACATGACACATAAACAATCCGCGCTGGCGAGGTATCTGGCGAAATTGCTTTCACCAGCTCAAACGCACCGTCGCGCGGCGGATCAATGAGCCATTTATCAAACTTGCCTAACTCAACTAAACTTTCTGCTGTCATTTTAAATAAATCCGCTACACCAAATTTTACGTTGCTGATGTTGTTTAAATGCGCACTTTCATTGGCCCTCTCCACCAGATTAGCCAATCCTTCCAAACCAAGCACCTGCGCACCGCTACGGGCAATTGGCAAGGTAAAATTACCGATACCACAGAAAAAATCGGCGATTGTTTCAGCCGCCTGCGGTTTCAATAGTTGCATGGCTCGACGAATCATCACTTGATTGATTTGCGGGTTGACCTGAGTGAATTCGTTGGGCTTAAATGGATATGTTAAAGCAAATTCAGGCAGGCTATATTGCAGTTGCTCTGCATTCAAAGGCCAAAACGGTTTTATGGTATCTGGGCCTTTGGTTTGTGTCCACACTTGTATTTGATGCAAGTCGGCGAAGGCTTTGAATAGCGCTTCATCATTGGTAGTGAGCACGTCCATAATGCGGAAAATCAATACAATCACATTGCCTTCATGTCCATTTTTTTGATCTGCTTCGCCGACAGCCAGCTCTATTTGCGGCAATTTGTCGCGAATTGAAAGCTGCACAATTAAATCCTGCAATGGTGCAATCAGGGCAGAAACCTCTGGCACCAGCACTTCGCAACTGTTCATATCCGCCACATAACGTGTCGCTTTCTCGTTAAAGCCCACCAGCACACGCTGCTTTTTTTCGACATACTTCACGCTTAAGCGCGCCTTGTGGCGATAACCCCAAGTCGGCCCATACAACGGCGGCAGCATGTTATCGGCTTTCACTTTGCCTATGTGCCATAAATCTGCCTCTAACATGCGCTGTTTAGCCGCCACCTGCGCGCCCGCATCCATATGCTGTAATTTGCAACCCCCACACAGCCCATAATGCGGGCATTTTGGTGTCACCCGTTGATTACTTTGCTTAAGCACTTCAATGGTTTTTGCCACTTCGTAACTGGGTTTAATCTGTTGCGATTGATGCCTGACAAGCTCATTTGGCAGCGCGCCATCAATAAAAATGGTTTTGCCATTTACATGTGCAACGCCACGCCCTTCCTGGTCTAGAGACTCAATGGTGGCTTGTAAGATAGGATTGTCTGCTGGATTTTGATACGATCTATTGCGGTTTCTTCTCATGCGCGCATTTTAGCGCATAAGACCTGTATAGATAAGGCGGTAATAGAGTAATTAATGCAACTCTGCTAAACTGCTCGAAAAAATAAGGTAAGTATCTAAATAAATTAGGGAAAGTGACAATAGTATGCATAAATTAACTTACAAATTCATCCTTTTGTTAGGTTTAATTTTATCAAGTCAACTTGCGTTTGCAGATACAGCTTTAGCCGACTTACCAAAAACACGTACCACGCCGACGGGCATCCCTTACATGACAGGCGGCATCGGCGAAGAAGAAGTGGCTGTCATGAGGCCTCAAGCCAAAAAATTCACCCTGAATTTGTTATTTTCTGAAGGCATCGTTGGGCGCTGGGTAACCGATGTTAACGTGAATATTTATGATGAAGCCAGCAACTTGGTGTTTCGTATTGTTGACGCCAAAAACGTACTGTACGTGAATATGCCAGCTGGCACTTACACCATTTTAGCGAACAATAATGGCAATAAACTGCGACATAAAGTCACTCTAGAAGCTAATACCAATCAAAAAGTAGTACTTAATTGGAAAGAATTTGTGGATGAGGATGTCCCGTTAGATGGTGAGGGAAACTAATCTGTAGAAAAGCTAAACTGCCAAAGTAATTAGTTTAAATATAACGTAGTTTTCACAAACATTAAAATTCATGCTCTGCAAGCCAATATTCTTAAGGCTTAGCGAGCATTATTTTTTGCACGGCTTATTTTGTTCTTCTATTAAGCTTTCCATGCCGCTAAAAACTCTGTCCAATGCGCAGCTGGATAAATGCTTAACGTTTCGCGTACCAGTTTAATCTCAGCTTCGTAAGCGGCTGGCGTCAAATGTCCACGCATCAGTTGAAAGCGCAAATAGACCAAATGCGTATTAGCTACATCAGTTTCACAATAGTTGCGAATTTCTTCAATTTTTCCTGCTTTGAATGCATCCCACACCTTGCTGCCATCCATGCCCAGCTTACCTGGGAAGCCACATAATTTGGCCATGTCATCTAACGGTGCGTTAGCACGCGCGTTGTACAGCGCCAGTAAATCCATTAAATCTAAATGCCGTGTGTGGTAGCGGCTAATATAATTGTTCCACTTAAAATCTTTATCATCCTCACCTAAATCCCAATATCTGGGGGCTTGCACACCATTGACCATGGCGCGGTAATGCAACACCGGCAAATCAAAACCACTGCCATTCCACGAAATTATTTGCGGCGTATATTTTTCGATGCCATCAAAAAAACGTTGAATAATCTCAGCCTCGGTTGAACCTGCATCGCCCAGCGTCCACACTTTAAAGTTATTGCCTTCGCGCAACGCACACGAAATCGCACACACTTTATGTTGATGTAATGGCAAAAAATCACTGCCATTGTGTTGACGGCGCTGATGCAATGCGATGTTGGCAATGTCTTCATCCGACGCATCATTAAGTGTGCCAGCAGGCACATCCAGCAAGGCGCGCAGGCCAGTGGTGTCAGGGATAGTTTCGATGTCAAAAACAAGGGTGGGAATCATCAAGGGAGTGGTACGCCAATCTTAATTGTTAGCCTACGAAAACGAGAGTTGAGTTTAGCAATTCTTTTTGCAATAGCTGATAGCTCTTTCGCCGTCCACACTTCCGCATTAGGCATTATTTTTTGTTCAATTTTCTTAAACTGCATTAGTTCCAGTTTCTTAGGTGTTGCTGCTTCGTGTCCCCATGCGCCATGAACAATTTTGTTTCGCTCCACCCTTAGGTCATCCGCCTCTTTATGTATGGCTAATATTTCAATTTTCCATGCATTTTCTGAAACCCAGCGTATTGTCATATTTTTGAATAGTTCCAACTTCTTTACAGACGTTAAATCGTTAGTAAGAACTCTACCTTTCTTACGGTCGATTCCGAGAAAGTGCCATATCAAGTTTTGAGTATATATCTCGGTCAAATTCCACATAGAGGAAACTTCTCCAATTGCCTTAAAATACACTGCTGGTAATTTATGTGGATGAACAAGAATCCGCGCCATAATTAAGAGACTCCAACAGCAAATAAGCTTACTTCTTCACCCAAGCACCGCCGCTTTGATAAAACCACCCACCTTGCGCCTTATCTATCCAGCGGCCAGCAAAGGTTTGCTTTACATCGCCTTCCCACTCTGGGTGGCCGTTGCCTGCAGCAATCTCTTTATACAGTTTGGCACGGTCTGCATTCTCAGCAGAAACCAAGCTATTGATACCGCCGCGGTCTTTTAATGGCACTGCAGTAGCATCTTTTACTGCAATAAATCCATCTGCAGTGAGCCCCACCGCACCACTGTTGTAGTGAGGTAAAAGTTGGGTGTGGCGCGATTGCATGCTGTTTTTAATCGCTATAATAGCAGGGGTATTGATTTCTAGATCTGGCGCTGCAGCTTGTACAGCATTAAACCCTATTGCCAGATACATACCAGCAACCACCAAAAAACCTAATAGTAATTTTTTCATTTTCAACTCCTTTATTTCGCAGGCGCTTCAGTAGGTTTAGCTTCTGGTGTAGTTTCTGCAGGCTTGGTTTTGCCATCTTCAAGCTGCCACACTTCTTCAATAATTTGATCGGCGGCTTTTTCTGCCGCAGCAGCAGGAAAGTAAATGTTGATTGTCACGCAAGCGGATAGTCCTGCTACTAAAATAACCAGAACTATATTTTTATTCATCCAGATTTTATTCATTTTGTATCCTTTAATATATTTACGGCACCGTCTTTATTTCACGATCATTTTACTATTGCGATCGGTAATGCGCTTCAGCCTTGCGATCAAATCCGAGAGGCTGACATATTCAGTAAAACCATTCACATTGACTGAAGGTGCACCTTTACCTTTAACGATGATGTACCCAGTTGGGGTTGACTCCACGCCACCCATTTTGCACACATCTCCTCGCAACTGACAGCTTAAGCCAATTTTTTCATAGTTAAACTCTTTAAAAAAGCGCAAAAAAGTGCGTTGTAAGGCCGCTGCGGTGCCTTCCCCGCCCAAAGCGGTAATATTTTCCACCGCACGCTGTGATATTTTTTTAAGATGCTTGCCATCGGCGGTTTGAATTCTTGCATCCATACGCACAGGTTTCCAGTTTTCCAATTGTAAATTTTTTACTTCGCCTTCCAATTTGCCCTCAATCGCGCCAAAATTATAGGTGCGCGTTAAATCACCCAAGTCAATATTGCGCATTTGCAGGTTGGCATACAGTTTGGGCGCGGTGCCAAGTGGGTCGTCAATGCGTAAGCTATCCATCATCACGCTACCATTAAACATATTAAACTGCATTTTGCCATCCATATTCAGTTGCTTAGCCGCATAGGTTATGAGCGGTACTTGTCCATCAATCTTGCCCTGCATTTCTGGCCAACTAAGCGCCTTACTAAAAGTATTCATGCTAATCGGCTCAAGCTGCATTTTTAAGTGCCAAACCCACTGCTGGTCAAGGTAGGCGGCAGAAACGTCTTCTACCTTAATTACACCATCAAGTACTGGAAACACTAGGCTGGGCGCGGTCACTGAGTAACGATTTAGCTCTGCCTGTAGACGCGTGTTACCCAGCGGAATATTCAGCATATGGCCGCGTGAGTAGGCTAACGTGACAGTTTGAGGTGTGTCGTAATTCCAAGGGATATGCGCATTGATATCGCTGAGGGCAAACTTTCCGTTAAGGTCATTGATATTGGCGTCTTTTAAATTCAGTTCAAAACTGCTTGGCTGTAAATTTTTAGCATCAAATTGCCAATCCGCCTTGCCGCTTACTTTTAAATTGCCAAATGCAGATTTTTCGACCATTGGCTTTAACACTAAAGCATATAAACCTGCAAAATCAACATCTTTGGCCACTACTTTTACATCTTCCACCACTGTGGTTTGTGTGTTGATTTTCGCACTAGCCGACATGGTACCAATCTCATTCATCTGCAAACTGGCATCAGTAATATGCAAAATGGGGGCTATAAAGGTACCGCCAATGGCAAAATTATTGTTCGCTTTACCAAAATAAAAGGGCTCCCAATACAGCTCACCTTCGGTCCAATTGAAAATGCCACTCCAGTGCCATGTGTCGGCTTGTTTTTGTGCTGCCAGAATCACCTTGCCGGTTAGTTTTTCGCCGGCATGCAAGCCTGTTTCATTGCTAAAACTGGCATGATTGAAATTGATATGCGCCGCAAAATCATTGGGGAAGCTGGTGAAACGCGCAGATAGTGGAACGTTGATTTTATTGGCGGAAAATAAACCATTCAGGCATTCAAGCTCACCAATGCGATTACTTAAAAATGGGGTGCAGTTTAAACTGAAAGCAGTAAATGTTTTATCATTGCTGGGTTTAAGCTCGGCATTGAGCTTAAGTGTAGGTGCGCTGCCTTTTAAATCTACCTGAAACTTGGCATTTTTAAGTTGGCCTACAGGCGCCACAATCTCCCCCACACTAATTTGTAAGCTAGAGACAGCAAGTGCTGGCGTAGTCATCAAGGCACACAAAACACATACAGCCTTGCATGCCATGCTGCGCATGTTAAGCTGGGAAAACACCTGTGGAGAGATACCGGTCGCCCCTATCGCATACAATCGACACGATCACCGCATTCTCTACTTCTCTTGACAGTTCTAGTGCGGTATATAGACCGCCACCGCTGGAAATGCCAGCAAAAATACCCTCTTCCGTTGCTAACTTCCTGGTCATGTTTTCAGCATTTTTCTGGCTCACGTAACGCAGTTCGTCTACACGTTTACCATCATAAATTTTAGGTAAATATTCAATTGGCCATTTGCGAATACCTGGAATTTGCGCACCTTCTTCGGGCTGAACTCCAATAATGCGAATCGCAGGGTTTTGCTCTTTTAAATAGCGCGAAACACCCATAATAGTGCCCGTCGTACCCATGCTAGAGACAAAATGGGTGATCTTACCGGCGGTATCTCGCCAAATTTCCGGCCCTGTGGTTTCATAATGCGCTAGCGGATTATCCTGGTTACCGAATTGATCAAGCACAATACCTTCGCCTTCGGCTTGCATCTTCATCGCGACATCCCTGGCTAATTCCATGCTGCCATCCTTAGGGGTCAATACCAGCTCTGCACCATAGGCTTTCATGCTTTGGCGTCTTTCTATCGATTGATTTTCCGGCATCACCAATACCATTTTATAGCCGCGCATCGCCGCCACCATCGCCAGCGCAATGCCGGTATTGCCAGAAGTCGCTTCTATCAGTGTGTCACCGGGCTTAATATCGCCACGCGCTTCTGCCCTGCTAATCATTGAATAAGCCGGCCTATCTTTTACTGAGCCGGCAGGATTGTTACCTTCCAGTTTAAGCAAAATCGTATTGCTGGGGTTTGGGTTCATTCGCTGCAATTTAACCAGCGGCGTGTTACCCACAAAATCGTCCAAAGTTTTCAAACCAGGTATCTTCAAATCAGGTGTTTCCAAATCTAGTGTTTTATACATCTTATACTTTCTTAAATCCCAACCACACTGCATAAGTGCCCAGCCCGACGAAACTGATTAACGCCAATTGCGGCAGGGTTAAGCCCAACAATGTCCAATCAATCGTCGCGCAATCACCGGTACCACGAAAAATTAAAGTGAACATTTTTTTAAGTGGAAAATTCTCAAACATGTAATCAAAACCGACGCCGCAATCGGCAATCATGCTCTCTTTGTTGGCTTGTAAATACCAATGGCGCATGGCCCAGCCAGCACCGCCCAGCGCAGCCAGCACTTGTAATCCAGTGAATATTTTCTGCAATAAACTAGCTGGTGGAATAAACGCAGCAATTAAAAACAACACGCCCAGGCCCATAAAAAACATGCGCTGGGTAATGCAAAGCGGGCAAGGCTCTAGTTTATAAACGGTTTGAATCACCAAAGCTAATATGACAATGCCAAAGCACGCCGCAAAGCCTATTAGGTAACCTATTTTGCCTGAGAATATTTTTTGTATCATGAGAGTAAACGCCTATAATTCATTCATTAATAATTGTAATAGATAAAGCAGTATGGCAGAACTCAATTTATTCGAAAACCAAGCATCATCCAGCCCGCAACAGATATGGACAGTGTCACAACTCAATCGTTTGGCGCGCGAAGTGCTAGAACAAACGTTCCCCCTATTTTGGGTGTCGGGTGAAGTTTCCAACTTTACCCGCGCGGCCAGCGGCCACTGGTATTTCTCGCTTAAAGACAGCACTGCACAAGTGAAATGCGTGATGTTTAAAGGCCGTAACAGCTATATTGATTTTGTGCCGCGTGAAGGTGACAAAATTGAAGCGCGCTGCACCGTGACACTGTATGAAGCACGTGGCGATTTTCAGCTCACAGTAGAGTTTGTGCAAAAAGCGGGCATGGGTGCGCTGTTTGAAGCGTTTGAGAAATTAAAAATCAAACTCGCTCACGAAGGTTTATTTGATGCGGCTTATAAACAAGCCATCCCAAAATATCCTAAAACAATCGGGATTGTTACCTCACCTGATGCAGCAGCACTAAGGGATGTCTTGACCGCGCTCAAACGCAGGAATCCCGCTATCAGCGTGATTATTTACCCCACACCCGTGCAAGGCAAAAGTGCCGCCGTGCAAATTGCTAAAGCAATTCATACTGCCAACGCTCGACAAGAAGTTGATACGCTGCTTATTTGCCGTGGCGGCGGCAGTATTGAAGATTTATGGCAATTTAATGAGGAAATAGTGGCGCGTGCTATTGATGAGTGCACGATTCCCACCATCTCTGGCGTTGGCCATGAAACAGACTTTACTATATGCGATTTTGTTGCTGACGTGCGTGCCGCCACCCCCACTGCCGCTGCCGAATTGGCAAGCCAAGACATGCTAGGTTTAAGGAGACAATTAATCAACCTTTGGAGCAGGCTGGTAAGACGCATGGATGCTGGCTTGCAGGGCCATGCACAAAGGCTCGATTATTTAAGCAGACGCTTGATTTCTCCGTTGCAACAAATTGAAATGAAATCCAACCAAATCAAATTGCTGCAAAACCGTTTAAATATTAGCCTGCAACGATATATGCAAATGCAGCAGCAGCGCCTGCTAAGCTTGCGTAATAGCTTGGCCCAGCTCAACCCCCACAATGTACTGGCACGCGGCTATGCCATAGTGCAAGATAGTGCTGGCAAGCTGGTGAGCGACGCCAATCAGCTAAACCCAACGCAAAAAGTACACATTACCTTTGCGCAGGGTAACGCCGACGCGGTTATTTCTACTACCAAACCTAAATAAATCGCTAGTTCCTACAAAAATCACTAATACGCTATTGGTTTGCGCATTTAATTAGCCGATAATAGCGGTTCGCTTTGACGAATTCAGCCATGGACAACAACAGCCCCAAAAAAACCCGCTTACCCGCTATGGCCCTTGCAGCGTTGGGCGTTGTATTTGGCGACATTGGCACTAGCCCGCTGTATACCATGAAAGAGGTTTTTTCGGTTGGTCATCACCCACTTCTACTTAATACAAGTAATGTCTATGGCATATTATCGTGCATCACCTGGGCGCTGATTCTCATAGTATCTATTAAATATGTGGCATTTATCATGAGTGCGGACAACCGCGGCGAAGGCGGCATTATGGCGTTATTGGCACTTGCCAGCCGTAATGCGGGTCAAAGTCGCGTTAAGCAGCGCAATATTATGCTATTAGGTATTTTGGGCGCCTGTATGTTTTACGCCGATGGCATGATAACGCCCGCTATTTCGGTGTTATCTGCAGTAGAGGGCTTAGAAGTTGCCGCACCCCACCTGCATCAATTTATCGTCCCCATCACGTTGGTGGTGCTATTTGCGTTATTTTGGGTGCAAAGTAAGGGTACCGCCATTATGGGCAAATTTTTTGGCCCCGTTATGTTGTTATGGTTTGGTACCTTGGGGGTACTAGGCGCCATTAATATCGCCCACGATGCCACAATCCTGCATGCGCTAAATCCATTTTATGCAGTAGATTTTTTTGCGCATCAACCAAAAATTGCCTTTGTAGCGCTTGGCGCTGTAGTGCTAGCAGTCACAGGCGCAGAAGCCCTGTATGCAGATATGGGTCATTTTGGGCGCTTTCCCATCCGCTTGGCCTGGTTTGGTTTTGTATTGCCGGCCTTATTACTTAACTATTTTGGCCAAGGTGCGCTTATTTTAAACGACGCCAGTGCCGTTAAAAACCCGTTTTATTTACTGGCACCAGAATGGTCGCTATTCCCGCTAATTGGCTTAGCCACTTTGGCGACTGTGATTGCCAGCCAAGCCGTGATCACAGGGGCGTTCTCAGTATCGCGCCAAGCTTTGCAGCTAGGCTACTTACCGCGTATGCACATACAGCACACATCTGAGAGTGAGCAAGGCCAGGTCTATATGCCGCGCGTCAACTGGGGCTTGATGGTAGCTGTCATGGCGCTGGTGATTGGTTTTGGCAGCTCTGGTGATTTGGCTGCAGCTTACGGCATCGCAGTCACGGGCGACATGGTCATCACCACTTTATTGGCTGCCGTCGTGTTCCGTGAAATTTGGGGCTGGAGCAAACTTAAAACGAGTTTATTAATTGGTTTATTTTTAATCATAGATTTAGCATTTTTCGGGGCCAATGTACTGAAAATACCTGACGGTGGCTGGGTGCCTCTGCTAATTGGTGCAGGCATTTTTGTACTGATGCTCACTTGGAAAAATGGCCGCTACATGTTGTACAAACACTTAAAATCGGAAGCTATGGATCTCGCTCCATTTATTGAGGCACTGGGCGCGCATCCCCCTGCCCGCGTGCCAGGCATGGCGTTATTTATGACTCCCAACCCAGAAGGCGTTCCGCACGCCATGTTACATAATTTGAAACACAATAAAGTGTTGCACGAAAAAGTGGTGATATTAACGGTGCGTTTCTCAGATTACCCGCACACCAACACAGCCGAACGTGTCAGCGTAGAAGCTTTGCCTTATGAGTTTTATCGCGTCATTATTAATTATGGGTTTAAAGATGAACCTGATTTGCCGCGCGATTTAGAACTATGCAATAAATATGGACTGATTTTTGATGCCATGGAGACCTCGTTCTTCATTGGCAAAGAAATTTTAATCGCCAGCGAAAAATCAGGCATGGCCTACTGGCGTAAAAAAATATTTATTGGCATGTTCCGCAGTGCGGAAACGATTACCAACCAATTTAAACTACCGCCAAATCGTGTTGTTGAATTAGGTTCGCAGGTAAAAATATAGCATCGCTTTTTTCTGCTCACCCAGATTTTATGTACGGTAAAGAACAGACAACTAAATCAACCAATGTTATAACAGATGCGTTACCAAACCATTAGAATCAACTGTTTAGACTAAAAAGGATTGATCATGAAAAAAATTACCTTAATCATCGCAGCTGCACTTTCACTCAGCCTTGCAGGCTGCGCCACAACCACTCAAGATAGTGTGTCTGGTGTAAAACGCTCGCAATTTATGCTATTACCCGCTTCTTCGGTTGATAAGATGTCATCGCAGGCGTATGCAGAAACAATTAAAGAAGCCCAAAGTAAAAAAACATTAAATGCTGACCCAGCCATGACTGCTCGCGTGCGCGGCATCTCGAATAAACTCATCTCACAAGTGGGTGTGTTCCGTCCCGATGCCACCAAATGGGCATGGGAGGTCAATGTAGAAAAAAATGACCAACTGAATGCTTACTGTATGCCTGGCGGCAAAATTATGGTGTATTCTGGTTTGGTAGAAAAACTTAACGCTACCGATGACGAACTGGCTGCTGTGATTGGCCACGAAATTGCGCACGCCTTGCGCGAACATGGCCGCGAACGTATGTCGCAAGCCTATGTACAACAATTTGGCTTGCAAGCACTGGCTGCATTAGCCAGTGGTTCTGCCGCAGGCGGCGCAGCAGTGCAAGCAGCAGGGGTTGGCTCACAATTGTTTTTTGCATTACCTAATGGGCGTGAGCAGGAACGTGAAGCGGACAAAATGGGCTTAGAATTGGCAGCACGTGCTGGCTTTAACCCGGACGCTGCTGTGACTTTATGGCAAAAAATGAGCGCACAAAGCAAAAGTGCGCCGCCCGAATTTTTAAGCACCCACCCAGCCAGTGAGAGTCGTATCGCTGAGTTGAAAGCTTTGGCACCGAAAGTGCGCCCTCTATACGAAGCAGCAAAAGCCAAATAAGACTAATTTTTTAAATTAAAGCGCGTACTTTTACGCGCTTTTTTCTTTTTGTGCAGCTTAGGTTAAAATAGCGTTTTTCGTCAATCAACCTACTAGAGAGCCTCATGGATCCACGCCTAAGCATCATCGAAGCCGCGTTTGAAGACCGCGCCAACATTAACCCAGCCAACGCACCTGCTGAAATTAAGACAACCGTCAACTCTATATTGGCTGATTTAGACGCAGGCAGCTTGCGCGTGGCCAGCCGCATCGGCGATAGTCAAAATTGGGAAACCCATCAATGGTTGAAGAAAGCCGTACTGTTATCGTTCCGTTTAGAAGAAAACGTACTGATGGATGATGGCGTCACTAAATACTTTGATAAAGTGCCGCCAAAATTTGCCAATTATTCAGAAGCAGATTTCAAAGCAGGTGGCTTTCGTGTGGTGCCCAATGCCATCGTGCGTCGCGGCTCTTTTATTGGCAAAAATGCAGTATTAATGCCCTCATATGTCAACATCGGTGCGCATGTGGGTGAAGGCAGCATGGTCGACACTTGGGCAACCGTGGGCTCTTGTGCACAAATCGGCAAAAACGTACATCTATCTGGCGGTGTGGGCATTGGCGGCGTATTAGAACCAGTACAAGCAGGCCCAACTATCATTGGGGATAACTGCTTTATTGGCGCACGCTCAGAAGTGGTAGAAGGGGTCTTGGTAGAAGACAACTGCGTCATCTCGATGGGTGTCTATATTGGCCAAAGCACTAAAATCTATGACCGCGAAACCGGCGAGGTATTTTATGGCCGAGTACCTGCGGGCTCTGTCGTGGTTTCTGGTAATTTACCTTCTAGCAATGGCGCATATAGCTTATATTGTGCAGTCATTGTTAAAAAAGTAGATGCCAAAACACTTGGAAAAGTAGGCATTAACGAACTTTTACGCGGCATCTAAACTTGTCGGCATTTCATGCAATTCGATATGTTTTCCTAAGTAATACAAAAGATAACTGCGGTGAACTCTATATAAACATTTGATTTTTATGATTAAATAGAACGATTAACAGCACCATTCCTATTGGCACAGCTATTGCTTATCAATTATCAATAAAATAAAAAATATTGGTAATTGGGATTAATACCTATGGCTATTAACTATGACATTTGGTTGGTGCTGCTTTCACTTGCTGCAAGCGGTATTGCCATGTTCACAATTTTTGGCTTTATCGAGCGTTTATATTTATCGCCTGCGCATAGCAAAAACTTCCTGCTTCCCATTTATACAGCCACCATAGGCAGTGGCCTACTCGGTATCCACTTCATCAACTGGCTGGCGCTCCATAGGGGCACTGGCTTTTTTGAATTTTCAACTCCATTTATGACGGCCTCGTGGGCATGCGCATTGCTAATTGGCTTTATCATCTGCATTGTCGCCAGCAAAAAAACAGTTACTATAAACATGTTGTTGATGAGTGGACTCATTGCAAGCCTTAGCAGTTATAGCATGCATTATTTTTCTGCGATAGCGCTGCACGCTCCTGCTAGTTTTTCAAATGAGCTGATGGCAACCTTTATTGCATTACTTTTAGCTTTAAGTGTCAGCGTACTCACTATCATCACATTGTCATTGATGAAAATTTACACCGGTGAAAATAAACGCTTCATCAAAATTATTTTCTCGCTTGTCACTGCATTCACCGTAATAGGATTGCATATCGCATTCAGCGCATCCATCGCGGGTCAAGAAAACCCCATCGTACCAACAGCAAATGAAATTTTGGATAGGAAAATGCTGGTCATGGTAATTTCGTTAGCTATTGTTTGCTTATTTTTACTGGTGTTTGTCGCTGCAATTTACTACGAAAGATATACAGAAAACGCATTTAAGTTTGGGGCATCCGTTCAACAAAAAAATGCAGTTTCACTGGAAATAAAAGATCCATTGACCAATTTACCGAATCGGGCTGCATTCCGTCAACTATTAGAAACATCGGCAAAACGAAATACAATCGGCGGCAAAACAATTGCATTAGCTTATATTGATTTGGATCACTTCAAACCAATTAATGATAAATTTGGCCACCATGTAGGCGACAGCGTATTAACTGTTGTGGCTGAGCGATTGCAGGCAGCGGTGCGCGAATGTGACCTGGTCGCACGCTTGGGGGGTGATGAGTTTGCTGCTTTGATTGAGGACATCGAATCTGATGAAGACATCATTCCAATTATTAAGCGTATCTTAGACTCCATCAATACCCCAATTTTCGTGAACAGCCAGAAAATAGAAATTTCATGCTCTATGGGCATCGCACTCTATCCAAGAGATGGGGACATTGATAAGCTGATTATTTGCGCTGATACCGCCATGTATATAGCCAAAGAAAGCGGCAAGAATCAATTTAAGTTTTATGATAGTGAGATTGCATCTGCCTCAAATAAGATCCTGGAGTTGCAGCATGATTTACACGCAGCCATTAGAAATCAAGAGTTCATACTATTGTTTCAACCAAAATTAGATTGCAAAACCAAGGTAGTTGTAGGCGCTGAAGCCTTAATTCGCTGGAGTCATCCAACCAAGGGCATGATTCTACCCTCAGAGTTTATTGCTGCTGCAGAGCATTTAGGACTGATTGACCACATTAATGACTGGGTGATTGAAAGTGCATGTGCCGCTATTAAGCAGGCAAAAAAACATGGGCTAGATTTACACTTATCCCTTAATTTGTCTCGCCAACAGTTTCGCAATTCTAATTTGGTTGAAAAGACGGTTGGCTGGCTAACACGATTTGAGGTGCCGGCACACCATATCACCTTCGAGATAAAAGAAACGGTGGCGATGAAGAATGAAATAGAATTTAAAACACTGCTTAATCAAATTAAAGCGGCCAATATTAAAATTGCCTTGGACGATTTTGGCTTGCACCCATTAACGCTTAACTATTTAAAAGATTTGAGCGTAAATGAAGTAAAGCTAGACAAAACTTTCATCACAAAAATTGGTGAAAGCAGTGCCACTGAAGCTTTGGTTGAAGGCATCATTCATCTTGCACACAAATTAAGCTTCAATGTGGTTGCAGAAGGCGTAGAGACTGAGGCGCAGCATGATGCGGTGGTGAGAATGGGTTGCAACCATATGCAGGGTTATTTATTTTCAAAGCCTTTAACAGAAGCCGATCTATATAGTTTTTATAAGAAACAGCTTAGCTTAACGACGCCGATACGAATTAACACCGACAATCTACAGCCACTGCTGTCATAAAGTAGCGATTACGCTGCACTTGAATTGCGCATACTGATAAAATGTATGCATGGACAACACCTTAAAACTTTACGGAATAGCTAATTGCAATACAGTGAATAAAGCCCGTGATTGGTTAGAAACCCATCATGTTGCCTATGATTTTCACGACTTTAAAAAACAAGGCGTATCAGCTGAACTATTAAACATTTGGCTGGCTCAGTTTCCCCACGAGAAACTTATCAACCGTTCTGGCCTTACATGGCGAGGCTTAGACGAGATTACCAAAAACAGTATTATTGATAACGCTTCAGCTGCAATCCTTATGCAAGCAAAAACCTCGCTGATAAAACGCCCACTGTTAGAAAAAGACAGTAAAATTGTATGTCTTGGCTTTGACGAGGCCACGTATAAAGAATTATTTAAATGACCAAAACATTAGAATTAGCCATTGATTTATTGAAGCGCCAATCCAACACGCCAGAAGATGCGGGCTGTCAGGAAACCATGATTGCACGGCTTGAGCCGCTAGGCTTTAAAATTGAGCGTATGCGCTTTGGTAATGTGGATAATTTTTACGCACGGCGCGGTACAGAATCCCCTTTGCTGGTGTTTGCTGGGCATACTGATGTGGTACCCACCGGCCCCCTAGATAAATGGCACACCCCCCCTTTTGAGCCAACCGTTAAAGATGGCATGCTCTACGCACGCGGTGCCGCGGACATGAAAACTTCACTGGCGGCATTCATTACCAGCATCGAAGAGTTTATCGCTGAGAATCCTGAGCACAAAGGCTCCATTGGCCTGCTGATTACTTCGGATGAAGAAGGCGTGGCGGTAGACGGTACGGTTAAAGTGGTGGAGGTTTTAAAAAACCGTAATGAGCTTATCGACTACTGCATCGTCGGTGAACCCACCAGCAATAAAGTGGTAGGCGATATGATTAAAAATGGGCGGCGTGGCTCACTCTCTGGCAAGCTGACTGTACTTGGCCTACAGGGTCATATTGCTTATCCACATTTGGTTAAAAATCCTATTCACATGGTCGCCCCCGCTATTAAAGATATGGTAGAAACAGTTTGGGATAACGGTAACGAATACTTCCCACCTACCAGCTGGCAAATCAGCAATATGAATGGCGGCACTGGTGCCACCAACGTCGTGCCAGGCGAAGTGGAAATTTTGTTTAATTTTAGATTCTGCCCGGAGCTCAACGGTGCAGGCAGCACAGATGTCAATCTACGCCAGCGCGTGCATGCCATTTTAGATGCACACAAATTAGAGTACAGCCTGGAGTGGGAGTACTCACCGCCTTACATTACGCCACGCGGCAACTTGGTTGAGGCAATCTCAGAAGCGATTATAGAAAGTTATGCTGTTTCGCCTGAGCTTTCCACTACGGGTGGCACCTCAGATGGTCGGTTCATTGCAGATATTTGTAAGCAAGTGATTGAGTTTGGCCCTCTGAACAAAACGATTCACAAACTGAATGAGTGTGTGGGTGTGGCCGATATTGAGCCGCTAAAAGATACATATAAATACACCATGAAGAAATTATTAAGTTGATGCATTATCCAAGATTAGCAGAAGAACTTTTTACTATCCGCGACTGGTTACGCTTTACCGTGAGCCAGTTTGAAGCATCCGATATTTTCTTTGGTCACGGCACTGACAATAGTTACGACGAAGCGGTGTGGTTGGTAATGAGTGCACTGCATTTACCGCACGACACACTACATAATTTTTTAGACGCGGTGATTACCGAAACTGAGCGTAAACACTTGGCGCATTTAATTGATCAGCGCATCACCAAACACATACCTACGGCCTACTTATTACGCGAAGCATGGCTACGTGGCTTTAAGTTTTATGTTGATGAGCGCGTCATTGTGCCGCGAAGTTTTATTGCCGAGCTGCTGGATTTTAACGAGGAAGGCGAGCATGGATTGCAGCCCTGGATTGAGCATCCTGAGCTGATTAACTCTGCGGTGGACATTTGTACCGGCAGTGGCTGTTTAGGTATTCTGCTCGCCAATGCCTTCCCGGATGCTGCCATTGATGTGGTGGATATCTCAGCCGATGCGATTGCGGTGTGCAACATTAATATTGCCAATTACGGTCTGCAAGACCATGTAACGGCCATTCAATCGGATATGTTTGCCGCATTAAAGGGCAAAAAATATGATTTGATTATATCCAACCCGCCGTATGTGGATGCATCAAGCATGGCGAAGTTGCCGACCGAGTATCGTAACGAACCGCAAATTGCGTTGGGTAGCGGCTTAGCAGGGCTAGACCACACGCATACTATTTTGAGTGAAGCGGCTAAACACTTAAACGATGAAGGTATTTTAGTGGTGGAAATTGGCCATAATCGTGATGCCCTAGAGGCGGCTTATCCTGAAGTCGCGTTTACTTGGCTGGAAGTTGCCGCAGGTGACCAGTTTGTGTTTTTGCTGACTAAAGAGCAGTTATTGACTCTATGAAATTAGCTATTTTCATCTCAGCGCTTTTACTGGTAGCTTGTATGCAAGCTACCTCTAGTAAACCTAGCGCACAAACTGAAGAATCAACTGAAGTAATACCGCCTGCAGACAATCAAGTCATGTGTACAATGGACGCAACGCATTGTGCTGATGGTAGCTGGGTGGGTCGTAGTGGTCCAAACTGTCAGTTTGATTGTCCGGCAGTAGCGAAATAGGTTCTAAAACTTATTAACCACGCCCGCGATTTCTATCGCTTTTGTGTTGTACACCCGTTTTTTGTTTATCGGCTACTGGCACATCACTGCTTTGGCGAATGCGTCTTTTACCTGGTTTAGGATAAGGCTTTTTACCAACACCCTGTGACCCAGCACCAGGGTGGCCTGCTTCACCTGTTTCGCGCGTTTTCCTATATGCTGGATTGCGATCTAGTGCACTCACACGCTGCTTGCGCACTTTGGGCACAAACACACTGGTAGCTTTGTCTTTTTCGCGCTGACTCAGTTGTTTCATCGGCGTTCTTGGCACTTCTAAGCCCGCCCACTCCAGCAAGTCCACCACTTGTTTCGGCTCTAGCTTTAACATTGTGCCGCGTTTCACGCGTGGCGGCAAATTTACTGGACCAAAACGCACACGCATCAAGCGGCTTACTGGAAGCTGGAAAGCCTCAAACAAGCGCCGCACTTCACGATTTCTACCTTCGCGAATAATCACCTGATACCAATGATTAGCGCCCTCACCACCTTGCGGACTAATGCTGTCAAAGCTTGCTGGACCGTCTTCTAGCTCTATGCCTTGCGTGAGTGTCAACATTTGGCCTTCGGTCAGTTCACCAAAAATACGCACTGCGTATTCGCGCTCTACTTCATAACGTGGGTGCATAAACCGGTTGGCCAGCTCACCAGAATTGGTAAATATTAATAAACCAGAAGTGTTGATATCTAGCCGCCCGATGGCAATCCACTTCCCTTGTTTAATACGTGGTAACTTATCAAATACGCTAGCACGGCCTTCAGGGTCGTCCTGGCTGACGATTTCGCCTTCAGGCTTGTGATAAATCAGCACCTGTGGCAACTCTGGCTCAAAATTTAATTTAAGCGGGCGGCTATCCACACGCACCACATCGTATTGCGTCACACCTTGGCCAGGTTTGGCGGTTTCGCCATTGATGGTGACGCGGCCGCTAGCGATCATTTCCTCCATATCGCGGCGTGAGCCCAAACCAGCCAAAGCCATCAGCTTATGTAGGCGCTGTGTGGGTTCTGCTGGAGTTGAACTTAGCCCGTTCTCGTCGACTTCTAATTTTTTAAAATCGGTCTTTGGTCGGCGTGGTGTGGCTTGTGGGTCGCGTTGCTGTTTGAATGGACGTGCCATATGAGTAAACTATTGATTGCAAAAGCGCATTTTACAGCAGTTAGCGCCAAAGCTTGAATAAAATATATTAACTATCGAGTGGGATTTCTGACTGGGCAAAATCTTCAAACGGCGGCAACTCAGAAATTGAGCGTAAATTCAGGTCATCCAAAAAGTGTTTAGTAGTAGCATAAAGTGAGGGACGCCCTGGTACCTCACGCTGTCCCACCACATCAATCCAATCACGTTCCTGCAACTGGCGCATCACGTTGGGGTTAACGGCCACGCCACGGATTTGCTCAATATCACCACGCGTAACAGGTTGGCGATAAGCAATAATCGCCAATGTTTCCATGACTGCACGGCTATATTTTGGTTGCCTCTCTGGACTTAAACGCACAATAAACTCGCTGAATTGTGGCTTGGCCTGAAAGCGGTAACCCGTCGCCACTTGCACCAACTCTAGCGTTTTTTCGCTCCAATCTTGCTTAAGCTCATCCAACAGCATTCTTAAAGTGGTGCGCTCCATGCGGCCTGCAAACAGCTTTAACATGTCATCTAAGCTAAGCGGCTGTCCAGCCGTCAGTAGTGCAGCTTCTAGAATCTGCTTCATTTCGCTGATGTTATCGGGTTCTCTCATACGCCCTCGCCGAGACTCTCGCCTATATTGGCTTGCAGGTAAATTGGTGAAAACGCTTGTTGCTGCGTCATTCGAATCAACCCTTCTTTTGCCAATTCTAAAATCGCTAAAAAATTCACCACAAGTTTCGCCAAACCATCGTGAGCCATATCAAATAATTGCGCAAACTCCACCATGCCATCTGCTTTCAAACGACGCAGAATCTCGCTCATATGCTCACGGACAGAGAGTTCTTGCTTGCCGATTTTATGGTGGCTGTTTAATTTGGCACGCTTAAGCACATTACGCCAAGCTTCTACCAATTCATCCAAACTCACTTCGGGCGGTTTAATCTCGCTGATATGTTGATAATAAGCGGCGGCAACTTGTATTTCTGCACCCACTTGCGGCATCGCATCTAAACGCTGCGCTGCCAGTTTAATCGCCTCATATTCCATCAAACGACGCACCAACTCAGCACGTGGGTCATCTTCCTCTGCAATTTCCGCAGGTTTTGGCA
>JAKFDL010000075.1:0-10883 GCA_036676175.1 Methylotenera sp.
TAGGGGATGCCGGCGCACTCGAGCAGGCCCTGCATGCTGCCATCTTCACCGCCGCGGCCATGTAATGCATTAAATACACGGTCAAACTGCGCCAATTCACTTAAATTACGCTCAGCGGGATCAAAGGCGTGTGCATCTACCCCTTGCCTGATAAGCGCTGCCAGCACGGCCGCACCACTTTTTAATGAAACCTCTCGTTCACCGGATGTGCCACCTAGCAACACCGCTACTTTTCCAAATTTACTCATTTTTTTAAAAACCTTGAAAAATTGAATTTTGAAATGCAGTTCAAGGCGCACGGCACGAAGAAACCGGAATGTACATAAAGTACATGAGGATTTCGAGTATCGCGCAACGCCGCAATGCGTTTAAAATTCAGTTTTTTATGCATATTCACCAATCACCTTCACTTCTTGCTGTAACGCCACACCTTGTTTCTCCAGTACTGTGTCTTTCATATGCCTGATCAATAACTCAATATCTAACGCGGTGCAATCCCCTACATTCACAATAAAATTGGCATGCTTGGGGGACACTTGCGCCCCCCCTATTTGGTAGCCTTTCAGTCCACTGGCCTCAATGAGCCGCGCCGCAAAATCGCCTTGCGGATTTCTGAATGTCGAGCCTGCACTCGGCAAATTAAGCGGCTGGCTGGCAAGTCTGGTCGCTAGTAGATTCTTAATTTTCTTCAGTGACTCATCGGCCTCACCTGCTTCCAATTTGAACCAGGCGCCCAAAAACCATTCATCTGGTGTCAACATTTCTATATGGCGGTAACTGGAAATGAACTCAGATGCGTTACGCACATGGGTTTCACCGTGTCGATCGATGGTTAACACCTGATGCACAATATTCCACGTTTCACTGCCATAACAACCCGCATTCATGGCCAGCGCACCGCCCACCGTGCCAGGAATGCCCGCCATAAATTCGGCACCTTGTTTATATTCTTTGGCGCTAAACCTTGCCAATTTTCCGCAAGTCACGCCTGCTTCAGCATAGATAAACTGGTTATCCATACGCAGCTCATTTAGCGCTTGATGCATCACAACCACTGTGCCGCGTACGCCACCATCTCGCACCAATAAATTGCTACCTAGGCCCATAAAAAATACGGGTTCAGCGTGGTCTAGCGTACGCATAAATACTTGCAAATCAGCTAAATTTTCAGCAATAAACAACCTGTCCGCCTTACCACCCACGCGCCAACTGGTGTAACGTGCCAGTGGCTCGTTGCGAAGTAATTGCGAGCTAGTAATGAGCTGTGTCATCAAGCTACAGTCCCCTTTGCCATGTCGTTAGCCAAAACTTTAGTGCGTGCAGCAACCTGCCCGATCGAGCCAGCGCCCATCACAATCACCACATCCCCCACTTGTACCGCACTTAAAATGGCCTGTGGCAAAGCATCGGTCGTTTCTACCAATTGTGGCTCTACCTTACCCGCAATACGAATCGCACGAATAAGGCTGCGCGTATCGGCCGCCACAATTGGCGCTTCTCCAGCGGAATAGACTTCAGTGAGCAACACCACATCAGCACTAGAAAGCACACGTACAAAGTCTTCAAAGCAATCCCTGGTGCGCGTAAACCGATGTGGTTGAAACGCCATGACCAAGCGCCGGTTTGGAAAAGCATCGCGCGCAGCCGCTATCACTGCCTGCATTTCCACTGGGTGATGGCCGTAATCATCAATCAGTGTAAAGGTACCGCCTGCCGTTGTGATTTCACCGTAGCGTTCAAACCTACGACCAACGCCTTTAAACTCGGCCAAGGCTTTTATAATATGGTGGTCAGCCACATTCAATTCGCTGGCTATAGCAATCGCTGCTAGTGCGTTCAGCACATAATGATTTCCAGGCAAATTTAAGGTAACGTCAAATGTGGTGGTCACACCATTCACGCGCGACACAGTAAAGTGCATTTTGCCGTGATCGGCGCGTACATTGGTTGCGCGGATACGCGCTTCTGCACTCATGCCATAAGTCATCACCGGCTTGGTGACGCGCGGCAAAATTTCGCGAATATTCGCGTCATCCACGCACATTACCGCCATGCCCCAAAAAGGTAATTGCTGCAAAAATTCCACGAAAGCACTTTTTAATTTATCAAAGCTATGTTCATACGTGTCCATGTGGTCTTGATCGATATTGGTGACCACCGCCATCACTGGCGTTAGATGCAGGAAAGACGCATCCGATTCATCCGCTTCCGCGACTATCCATTCGCCAGTCCCCAAACGTGCATTGGCGCTGGCGGCTTCCAGCTTTCCGCCAATAACAAAGGTTGGATCCATACCGGCTTCTGCCAAAATACTAGCTATGAGGCTGGTTGTCGTGGTTTTGCCATGCGTGCCAGCAACCGCAATGCCCTGTCTAAAACGCATCAATTCTGCCAACATCAAGGCACGTGGTATGACAGGAATGCTTTTGGCGCGCGCGGCGATAATTTCCGGATTTTGTTCGTTTACTGCACTGGATACCACCACCACATCGGCCGCGTTTAAATTTTCTGTTGCGTGACCCTGATAAATCTTGGCGCCAAAATCAGTTAAGCGCTTAGTCGTTGCGTTTTTAGCCAAGTCGGAACCTGAAACTTTAAAATCCAGGTTAAGTAACACCTCGGCTATGCCGCTCATGCCTGCACCACCAATGCCCACGAAGTGGATATTTTTTACTTTATGTTTCATGTTTATTGGCGCTAACGCGCCACCTCCATGCAAATTTTTGCAACTGTTGCAGTCGCTTCAGGCTTGGCCAGCTGCTTGGCCTTTATTGCCATATCCAGGCAAACTTCACGCGTCAAGCCCTGCAAGATTTCAGTGGCTTTTGCCACAGAAAATTCAGATTGTTGAATCAGCTTAGCTGCACCTGCATCGCTTAAATATTTGGCATTATGGGTTTGGTGGTCATCCACCGCATGTGGAAAAGGCACCAGCACACTCGCCACACCCACACACGCAAGCTCAGCCACCGTAAGTGCCCCAGAACGGCAAATCACCACATCTGCCCATGCATACATGTCTGCCATATTGTTTATATAGGCTTTTGTTTCTGCTGTCACAGAGGCCGCATGATAATTGGCTTGCAGAGCAGCAATATGTTTCTCGCCCGCTTGATGAATCACCTCTGGCCGTATATTTTCCGGCAAAGCTGCCAACGCTTTTGGTAGCACCTCATTTAATGCCTGAGCACCTAAACTTCCACCTACCACCAACACTTTCAGTTTGCCGGTGCGTATGCTATATCTGTGCTGTGGTGAAGCCAATTGTGTAATTTCATGCCGCACTGGGTTGCCCACCAATATCGCCTTATTTCTGAATGCAGATGGAAAAGCGGCTAACACCTGATCCGCAACAAGACTCAATGTTTTATTGGTCAGGCCTGCAATTGAGTTTTGCTCATGGATGACTAATGGTTTGCCTAATAACTTTGCCATTAAGCCGCCGGGGAAAGCCGCAAAACCGCCCATGCCCAACACCACGTTTGGCTTATGCTGGCGAATTGCCACCATGCTTTGCTTAAACGCAGTGGCTAACTTAATTGGTAACAACAACCAGCCAAGCAAACCTTTACCACGCACACCGCGCATAGTCATCATGGCTTTTTTATAGTCCTTGCCTTCGACCAATTTATTTTCCATGCCGCCTTCGGTGCATAACCACACAATGTTCCAGCCATGTTGCTGCATGTAATCAGCCACTGCCATCGCTGGATAGACATGGCCTCCTGTACCGCCTGCCATGACCAGCAAGGTGCCAGAGCCAAATTGTGTAATTGGTGAAGAGAACATCATGCTGGCAGCCCTCTTTGCAAACGCCTGTTCTCATAATCAATGCGCAGCAACACCGCCATAGCGATGCAATTAGCCAAGATACCACTGCCGCCAAATGACAACAGCGGCAGTGTTAAACCCTTTGTTGGCAACACACCCATATTGACGCCAATGTTAATAATTGCCTGCACGCCTATCCACACTCCTAAACCTTGCGCTAACAAAGCAGCAAAATAACGTTCGTTCGCCACGGCCTCTTTGCCGATACCAAACGCGCGAATCACTATCCATATAAATAAACCCAGTACAGTGAGCACGCCGACAAAACCCAGCTCTTCAGCAATCACCGCCAGTAAAAAATCGGTATGCGCTTCGGGCAGATACAATAGTTTCTCCACACTGGCGCCCAAGCCTACGCCAAACCATTCACCGCGGCCAAAGGCAATCAACGCATGTGATAGCTGGTAGCCTTTGCCATAGGGATCTGCCCATGGATCCATAAACCCAATCACACGCTGCAAACGGTAAGGTGAGCTCCAAATCAAAAAGTAAATAGCCACAGGCAACAAAGCCAGCAAGCCGGCAAAAATTTTAGCGTTGATGCCGCCTAACCATAAAATTGAGATTGAAATAGCCGCGATTACTGCAAACGCACCAAAATCAGGTTCACGCAGCAGTAGAAAGCCCACCAACACCATTACCGCCACCATCGGTAAAAAACCGCGTAAAAAGCTATCCATCTGCGGCGCCTTGCGCACGGCGTAATCGGCCACATACATGGCGGCAAATAATTTCACTAGCTCTGACGGTTGCAGGTTAATCACGAATAACGATAGCCAGCGCTGGCTGCCATTCACGTTACGTCCCACCCCTGGGATAAGCACCAGCACCAGCAAAAACAAGCCAAATAAAAATAAATAGGGGGCTGATTTTTGCCACCAGGCAATCGGGATTTGAAACGATACAAAGGCTGTGGCCAGACCCACACAAATAAAGATGGCTTGGCGAATTAAATAATAAGTACTTTGATTGCCCACATTTTTGTCAGCCTCGGCAATCGCAATCGAGGATGAGTACACCATGACTAGCCCTAAGCCCAATAAGATAAATGTCACCCACAGCAACATTTGGTCGTAGCTTGGTGCGTTAATGCGTTCACGGCTATTCATTACGGGGCTTAGCATTTAAAAATCCTCAGCATGTGGCCACCTGCTGGCTTTTTAGCTGTTTAACCGCTGCGATAAACACTTCCGCACGATGCACATAGTTTTTAAACATATCAAAACTGGCACATGCCGGCGAAAGTAATACCGCATCCCCAACGTTGGCAAGTTTTTTGGCAATGTTCACTGCCTCAGGCAAATCTGCTGCATGGTACAAAGGGATGTTCGTCGGCAATAACACGCTTTCTATTAATTTTGCATCACGGCCCAAGAGCACCACTGCACGGCTATTGGCTTGCACTGCATCGGCTAAGGGTGAAAAATCTTGGCCTTTGCCATCGCCACCCGCAATGAGTACGGTTTTTTGCGGCAGGTTGTTTTTGGTCATGCCTAGAATTGCAGCGCAAGTGGCGCCTACATTGGTGCCTTTGGAATCATCGTAATAATCCACATCATTGATACTGTCTACCCACTCTACGCGATGCGGTAACCCTTTAAAATCTTGCAAAGCCAATACTAAGGTAGACTTTTCTATGCCGGCCGAGAAGCATAGCGCGGCCGCAGCAAGCGCATTGGCCACATTATGCTGACCCGTAATTTTCAGGCTACTGGTCTTGCATATTTTGCGTTGACCGCTGGTCAAGTAGTATTCGCCTTTGTGTTCAATCATGCCAAAATCTCTGATAGTAGGCGCTGTATTGAGGCCAAAAGTGACTGTATTGGCATTTGCTAAACCAAATGAAACCACATCATCACGATTTAATACCGCAACTTTCGCATGTTTTAGCATGCGCGCTTTAGCTGCAGCATACTCGGCAATACTGCTGTATCTATCCATGTGATCTTCGCTGACATTTAGCACGGTGGCTGCATCCAACATCAGGCTAGAGGTAGTTTCCAGCTGAAAACTGGAAAGCTCCAGCACATACACATCTGGTGCTTCCATGCTAAAAGTATCCAACACTGGCAAACCAATGTTGCCCGCTACGATGGTTTTTAAACCGGCTGCTTTGCAAATTTCGCCCACCATTGTGGTCACTGTGGTTTTACCATTTGAACCGGTAATGCCTATCACTTTAGAAGTCAGCGGCCGATGCTGCGCAAACAACTCAACATCTCCTACCACAGGTACCCCAGCTTGAATGGCTGCCTGTATAGCAGGCTCACTTAAGGCCACGCCCGGGCTAATCACAATGACTTCAGCCTGCAACAATAAATTTTCTTTAAACGCGCCAGTATGCACGGCAATCTGCGGCATACTACGGATCAGATCATCCAGATTAGGTGGGTTATAGCGGGAGTCAGCCACGCTGAGTATCGCCCCCTGGGTGTCTAGCCAACGCAATGCAGACAGGCCAGTTTCACCTAGCCCCAGCACCAATACACGTTTATTTTGTAGTTGTAGTTTCATTTACTTAACTTAATATCACGTAACCTAATTTCACTTGATTTCATTCATCTTAACTTTAAGGTAGCCAGCCCGATTAACACCAGCATCATGGTAATGATCCAGAACCGCACCACCACCTGGGTCTCTTTCCAGCCTTTTTGCTCGTAATGATGATGCAATGGCGCCATCAAAAAAATGCGCTGGCCGATGCCTGTTTTATATTTGGAATATTTGAAATACATCACCTGTATGGCCACCGAAAACGTCTCCACCACAAACACACCACCCATGATAAAAAGTACGATTTCCTGGCGTACAATGACCGCCACCACACCCAACGCCGCACCCAGAGCCAGTGCGCCAACATCACCCATGAACACCTCCGCTGGATATGCGTTGAACCATAAGAAGCCTAAGCCAGCCCCTGCCATGGCGGCACAAAATACCATCAACTCACCAGCGCCTGCCACGTAAGGAATTCCCAAATATTTGGAAAAATACAAATGCCCCGCTACATAAGCAAAAATAGCCAGCGCGCTACCCACCATTACCGTTGGCATAATCGCCAAACCGTCCAGCCCATCTGTCAGATTTACCGCATTGCTAGAGCCCACAATCACTAAATAAGTCAGCACGATAAATCCCACAGCACCCAAAGGCAGCACCAAGGTTTTAAAGAATGGTACGATTAAAGTTGTCTCGGCTGGGCTAGATGATGTTTGATATAAAAATATTGCCACACCCAGACCAATCACACTTTGCCAAAAATATTTAGCTTTGGCTGATAAGCCCTTAGGATTTTTGTACACCACCTTGCGATAATCATCCACCCAGCCAATCGCGCCAAAACCCAAAGTAGTCACCAGCACCACCCAAATATACTTGTTATGTAAATCACCCCACAACACCGTCGCGATGCCAATGGCTACCAGTATCAGTGCGCCGCCCATGGTAGGTGTGCCCGCTTTTACTAGATGCGTTTGTGGGCCATCTTCACGCACTGCCTGTCCCACTTTATATTGAGTCAGTTTGCGGATCATTTTTGGGCCGACCATAAACGAGATAATCAGCGCGGTGAGTGTCGCCAGCACTGCACGTAGCGTGATGTAGTTAAACACATTAAAACCGCGAATATCGTGTGCAAAGTATCTAGCAAGCTCTAATAACATTTACTTTTCCTCCATCAACTCTTTTGAAACCGCTTTATTTGTAGCGGCTTTTACTTCTATCGCATTTACTACGCGCTCCATCTGCATAAAGCGAGAGCCTTTAACTAATACTGTCGTGTTGGCCTGCATGCTGCTTTTTAAGCGTAACACCAATACGTCTAGGCTCGTAAAATGCTGTGCATTTTCCCCAAACACTTGGCAGGCTTGCTGGCTGAATTCACCGAATGCCAACAATTGTTCGATACCTTTTTGTTTTGCATACAAGCCAATCTCAGCATGCATCTGGGCTGCGTCTGCTCCCAGTTCTGCCATATCACCCATGACAAAAATTTGCTTACCTTGTTGGCTTGCCAGTACGTCAATGGCGGCTTTCATCGAGTCGGGATTGGCATTGTAAGTGTCGTCAATTAAGCTAGCGCCATTAAAGCCAGCTTTGCGTTGCAAGCGACCTTTAACTGCGGTAAAACTTTCTAAGCCGCGTGCAATATCTGCATTTGAAATGCCCAGCGCAAACGCGCAGGCGCTCGCTGCTAGTGCGTTAGTAATATTGTGTTTTCCCAATACGTTTAACTTAAAGTCAATGCTGCCTGCTGGCGTTGTTATTGTTATCTGGCTGATGTCAGCCACTTCTTCATAACTGGCTGTGACATCTGCTTCCGCACTCAATCCAAATGTGATAATTTTTCTATTAGCGTTAAGTGATTGCCAATAATCAGCAAAAGCATCATCGCCATTAATGACTGCGATGCCATTATTCCCCAAGCCCTCAAAAATCTCACCCTTGGCGCGGGCAATGCCCTCGCGCGAGCCCACCTCACCGATGTGGGCAATGCCGGCATTATTCACCACCGCTATATTTGGCTGAGCGATATTGGTCAGGTAACGAATTTCACCTTCATGACTCATGCCCATTTCGATGACGGCGTACGCATGCTGTTTGCGCAATTTCAGCAAGGTCATCGGCATGCCAATGTCATTATTGAGGTTGCCCTGTGTAGCCAATACATTTTTATTGGCTACATTTAATATCGCTGTAAGCATTTCTTTTACGGTTGTTTTGCCATTACTGCCAGTGACAGCCACCAGTGGCAAGGTAAACTGGGCACGCCAATAACTGGCTAACTGGCCTAACGCCAAGCGCGTATCTGCCACCAGCACAACCGGGCGGGCCTGTGTGTTGGCATCACTTACCAAAGCGGCTGCAGCACCTTGCTGTAATGCATTGTCAGCATAGGCATTGCCATCAAAATTCTCGCCCCTAATTGCGACAAACAACTGATTTCTAGCGATGTTGCGGCTATCTGAACCCACGCTCTCGCACAGCACGTCTGGGCCAAGCAATTGACCATTCAACGCTTTGGCAATCTCAGAAAGCATTAGCATGTGCTCACCTTTAAATTGTTCATCATGTTCCAGCCTCAGCGTATATTTTTAAGGCTGCCTTAGCTTGCTCAATATCGCTAAAGTGGTGTTTTTCACCTTTGATTTCCTGATACTCTTCATGGCCTTTACCAGCGATCAGCACAATATCATTTGATTTAGCGGAAAGGATGCCGACTAAAATTGCTTTGGCACGATCTTGCTCGACCATGAAATTGCCACGCATGCCTTTTGTAATGTCTTCAATAATCGCGTCAGGTAATTCATCGCGTGGGTTGTCAGACGTCACAATCACCGCATCCGCCAGCTTACCCGCTACCTTGCCCATCAATGGGCGCTTACCGGTATCACGATTTCCCCCGCAGCCAAACACGCAAATCAGTTTTGACCTGGCTTGTGCTTTGAGTGTTTCCAGCACTTTTTCTAGTGCATCTGGTGTATGCGCGTAATCGACGACAACAAGTGGCACCCCATTACCACCTAGCATTTGCATGCGACCTTTGGCAGACTCAATATGGGAGATGGCTTCTATGGCGTCATCTAAACTGACTTTAGAACTGAGCAAAGTAGCCAGTACTGCTAGCACGTTGTACACATTGAACTTACCAACTAAATTGACATTCACTGGCGCAGTGCCAGATGGCGTAACCGCATTAAACGTAAAGTGTGTATTTGCAAATTTCAAATCCACTGCCCGCACATCCCCTTGCTCTATGCCATAAGTCAGCACCGTTTTACCGGCTGCTTTTAAATCTTTTTCAAGTGCCTGACCAAAGGTGTCGTCACTGTTCAGCACAGCGCACTTCAGACCCTTATGCTCAAATAAGCTGCGCTTGGCAGCGGCATAGGCCTCAAACGTTTGGTGATAATCCAGGTGATCGCGGCTTATATTGCTTAACACAGCAACATCAAACTTGACGCCCCGCACACGTCCTTGATGCAAGCCATGAGAGGAAACTTCCATCGCTACAATTTCAACTTCCTCACTTACAAAATTTGCCAACATGCTTTGCAGCAGCACCGCATCGGGCGTCGTGTTGCTGGTTTCACTCAGCTGATTAGGTAAGCCATTGCCGAGTGTGCCAATCACCGCTGTCTTACGTTGCAGATAGTTAAAACACTGGCTTAACCACTGAGAAATCGAAGTTTTACCATTAGTGCCAGTCACGCCTACCATCCAAAGTTTGGCCGAAGGATTGTTATAGAATTGACTGGCAATGTTGCTTACCTGCAATCTCAAGTGCTTAATGGGTTTATTCTCAACCTTCCAATCTGCGTTCCATTTAAAATCTTTTGGATCCCACAGCACTGCACTTGCACCGTTCTTAATCGCCTCGGCAATATAAGTCCTGCCATCCGAGGCATCGCCTGGATATGCTAGAAATAAGCTACCGCGCTGTACTTTGCGGCTATCCGTAGTGACATGCTTAATTGGCGTTTTTATGCTGTGCGCGGTCATACCACTTCTTTCACATCTATATCTTCAATGGTTTCAGGTGGAATCACAATATTGTTATTGGGTGAATCTTGCGGCACCGCTAGCATGCGTAAGGCATCAGCCATTACTGCACTAAACACGGGTGCAGCTACAATACCGCCATAATATTGTTCATTTTCCGGACTAGGTTCATCTATCATTACCGCCATAATCAAGCGCGGATTTGAGGCTGGCGCCATCCCTACAAATGAGCCCACATATTTATCTTTTTCATAGCCGGCAGGGCCTAATTTGTGTGCGGTTCCGGTTTTACCACCTACACGGTAACCTGCCACCTGCGCTCTCAATGCTGTACCCCCTGGCTTTACAACCATCTCCAGCATGTCTTTGACGTCATTAGCCACTTGTGCAGAAAATACTTGATGCCCAACTGGGGACTCTTTTAATTTAAACAATGAAACAGGCTTTAATTCACCTTCGTTACTAAACACTGTGTAGGCACGCGCCAACTGTAGCAGTGTCACGCTAATGCCATGGCCATAAGACATGGTCGCCTGCTCAATCGGCTTCCA
>JAKFDL010000076.1:0-17521 GCA_036676175.1 Methylotenera sp.
ACTGGCTAGCTTTTCCAGACGACGACCTAAATCATAGGAAAAATAACCGAGCGCGCCACCAGCAAAGGGAAAGTGCGTATGGGGTGCAGTATATTGGCTTAATAAATTTTTTAAAAGCTCAAATGGGTTTTCATCAGATAATTTAACTTCAGTGGCTTTGACTATTTCCGTCTGCTCTCCCTTAGTCACCAGAGTCATAAATGGCTCTGCCACCATAATGTCGAAGCGCCCATATTGGCTGCCTGGTAATCCAGTTGCGGTATTCAGCATCTGTCCGCTGTCCAGCAATATTGCCCATGGTTGATGTGCTATGCGCTCAAACAACAGGCTACTGTCATGATGGTATGTTAGTTTCTGGATTAACATACTGTTGACTTTACGCGCAAGTATGCCACTGCGTAGGCAGGAAAGCATACATCAACGGTCTGCCGAGTTGTTGAATCGGCATGCCCTGTCGACCGCATGGATATTGCCTGGTAGCTAGGCATGAAATGATGCCCCACATCATCTGCAATGGCCTTTGCGAGAAAACTCCCTGCACCAGCGCCGATGATCGTCATATTCGGTTTCAGATGCTTGAGTATGGCAGTTTTAATTTGCCGCAACTGTAAGTTACGACAAGTATGTGCCAACTTAATCCACTTTTCGCCATCTTTATTAACAGCATTTCCGCTTACATCATGCCCGATCACTCTTGCCAGTCTGCGGATGGATTCTAGCGATGTTTTCCCTTTGCCGTCGGCGCTATCAGCCATGTCATATTCAGGTGCAAGCTCGCCTGTCAGTCGATATACGTCGGCCATGCTGGCAAAGTATTCAGCCGCCACGTTCATTTTGTTTCCTTCAAAATCCAACTTTTGTGCCAATGCCATCACTGGTGTGCGCACCACGCCAGTATAAACGAGGCCGTCAGTCTGCATGCGATAGGCGTCCGATAAACCATCACATAGCACTTTGCCCCCCTCAATAGCAATAATATCGGTTGTAGTGCTGCCAATATCTACAAACAGTGCGTCCTGTATATGTAAAGCAAGCACACTGGCACTGGCGTGCCAATTGGTGGAAGCAATATTTTCCGTGAGTGCAGCAACATCATGCAGCGGTACAAACCCAACATTAGCTGCGTAAAATAATGCTCTTTCTCCTAGCAAATCGGCTGCGACTTTAGCAATTTCGCACACACCTTCGTGCCGATTTTCAAATAAGTCCACCAGCTCACCCGTCATGGTAATCGCATGGCATGCGCTGGTAGGCTCTATTTTAAAGGTTTGCAGCGCGACTTTTTCATTCATATATGCTTGCGCATCAACAATCGCTCGCTGCAAATAATCAAGCCCTTTCCACAGGGGACAAGGTAATTGCAAGCTGCTAATGACCTGGCCGTTAACATCTAAATGTACCGCCTTTAGGTGCGCACCGCCAATATCCCAACCAATAACATTAGAAGTCATATTAGACATTGATACTCACTGGATTTCTTTGCAAAGTTGGCCACCTATAATCGGGCTGAGCCAATGTATTGATAATCAACTCAGCTGGGTTGGCACCAATAGACTCATGCAAGCCGATATAAGCGGTAGTCAGGCGCGGGTTAATTTCCATTACAATAACCTCATCACTATCCACAATCACGTCAATGCCAACATAACCAGCCAAACTAGGCAACGCTTGTGCTATTTTGTTGGCAATAAACTCAAATTGCGGCCAATAATCGCGCATGCCATTCACTACACCACCCATATAACTAAGCATTTGATTATCAATCTTAATGTTTTGTGTATTACAACTTAATAATTGCGCTACGCCATGGTGCATCACACAAGAGACACTCCCTGCATCCCCGGATTGATAAGGCTGGATTACATGCGTCATTTGCTTGTGATTAGCTAGTATCCAGCCTTCTAAATCATCTGCGTTGTTAAAACATACCGTGTCACTACAACCTGCGCCATCATTGGGTTTGGCCAACCAAACTTGGTGATTTTTTGGCCAATTTTCCAAGGTATAGGTAGGAATACTGGCAATACCCGCTGCTTCCAAAGCAAAGTAGGTGTCCATTTTTTTACTGGCAACCTCAATCGAACCAAGCCCACAACCCAACAGTAGCGGACCTTGCAGACCTTTTAAACTAGGCTTCTCGGCCATTTGTGTGAGATTTTTTAAAACGTCACCCGTTTCAGGCGCAATCAACCATACCGCATCGGCGGCTTGGATCTGCGCTTGCCAAACTTGCCAAACATCCTCATGTTTGTTAACGGCAGTGCATGTGGCATATTGAGGCGGGGAATTATCTTTCACCAAGCGTATATCGATTGTTGTGCTTATTTCGTAAGGCAACTCACTCAGATCCTTTAGCAGCGCATTGCGCATCAACAGGCCTTCTTTTAACAGGCTTTCTGGTAGCGCTTCAGCACACAAACCGCCGCCAGTGATAAACTCACATACAAATATTTTTTTGATTGGTCGAGGTTGCAAGTCATTCCCGTTATCGATTTAAAGCAAGGTCAAGTGGTGCATGCCAAACATGGCCTGCGTGCACATTACAAGCCAATAAAGACTCTACTAAGCCACTCCAGTGATATTTTTAGCACTGTAGAAGGCCTATTAAAATTATACCCATTTCGCACCATCTACATCGCGGATATTGATGCCATTTCTAACACTGGCAACCATTTTGAGCAAATTGAGAGACTTAGTGACCAGTATCCGCATGTGATTTGGTGGGTAGATAACGGTGTGCGCAACGTCAATGCCCATATCTTGCATGCCCCGCAAGCCAATATTCGTGCAGTCTTTGGCAGTGAGAATATTCATAGCGTGCAAGATTACCAGGCTGTGAGTGATGCATATACTAACCGAGAGGTGCTATCACTGGATAAGTTGGATAATACAGATTTAGGCGCGGCAGAACTTCATACCACAGGCTTGTATTGGCCAGAAGATGCGGTCTGTATGACACTTAATCATGTGGGCAGTAAACTTGGGCCAGATGTCGTTCGCTTAAAAAACATAATGCAGCTTAACCTTGCACGAAAAAAGCCAGCCAATATTTATGCCGCGGGTGGCGTACGCAATATTGATGATTTACTACAACTAAAACAACTCGGTATCGCCGGTGCACTGGTAGCGAGCGCGTTGCATAACGGCGAAATTACAGCCCAACAATTATCAATACTCGCAGTGACAGATTAAAACAGGCTTTATGCTTATTGGCCTGCAGAGTACGAGTGGTGGTGTACTGAAAACCTTGGTCTGTCCCAATTAATCGGGCTTTTTAATTGGAACATACTTACTTTGCCTGGAATGGATGCGTAGAATCTTTATAGTTTTTGAGTAGATCGTCTACTTTAGGCTCGCGCGCCACGGCATTTTTAATGGCCTGCTTGGTAGCTTTATAGTTCCAATCCTGCACGCGTCGGTCGTCATCTGCTTTACGATCTATAAACACGCCTACGCAAATAAATACATCATCAGCCTCATCTTTGGGAATCGTTCCATCAGCAACACAATCCATCACCGCCATTGATACACCGCGCTGCGCTGGACCAAACATCTGTAGCGCCTGCTTGCCATTTTTAATCGTCACTTTATTAAACATAACGGTAGCTGGCTTGGTCATCATATTCGGTGCTGTAATTGCCAGCAAACCATTAGCGCCATCTTTCTGGTCAGTCAGCGCGCGACAGAATGCCTGCTCTGCATAACTGCCCCGCGGCCCCATTACAAGGTCAATATGCGCTACATTAAGCAAATCCAGACCATGGCCATCAGCACGGTCTTCAATAACGAGCGCTTCTCCTACGAGTACACGGTCAATCACAGCCATTTTTATTCTCCTTTATTGAAAAGTTACATCAAATAATTGGATTATTTAGCTAAAAAATTTGACAACCTAACTATATAAAAGTGCAGGCATTTTCAGGCAGACGAAAAAAAACGAGTGGCGTAACCACTCGTTGCAATGAACCGCTTAATGTAGAAGTATTATTCTAGATTGGCGTGAATCGCGCGCATACCTTCTTCAGTCAAACCCTTGGCAAAGATATTGTCCGCAATAATCGCTTCTAGATAAATCAATGTTGAAAGTTCAAATTGTGAACCCATTGGCATGCCTTGTGTAAGCGGGAAGCTAGCATCGTTGCCGACTTGAATCGTTAAGTCAGCCACGTCAGCCATTGGTGAAGATTTTTTCATTGAAACCACAGCCAACTTGGCGCCTACAGATTTTGCTTTTTTTACGAATGGCAATAATGTTTCTGTGCCGCCAGAACCTGAAACCAAAATCAATAAATCACCAGCTTTAATGGCTGGGGTCACTACTTCGCCAATCATGCTCACGTTGTAGCCGGAATGCACTAAACGCATGGCAAAGAAGCGTGACACTAACAATGAACGGCCTGCACCGCCAATGAATATACGGCCTGCAGCGTCAACCAATTGCATTAATTTAGCGGCATTGCTTTTGTCTGTTTCAGACAAAATGGTGGTTAAACGATCTAAAATAAGTTTTTGACTATCCATATTATTTTCCTCAAATTATATAAAAAATCCCGACGCATTACTGGGTCGGGATTTTTATTTGCTTACATTAACTTAACTCAATAATTGCTTATTGATGTACTTAAATTAAGCGTGAGCGATTTTTGTGATTTCAGCAGCAGAAGCAGCAGGATCAGCAGCACCGTAGATAGCAGCACCAGCTACGATGATTGTTGCGCCAGCGTCACGTACTTGTGCAGCTGTAGCAGCTTTAACGCCACCAGCAACAGAGATTTCTAAACCTAAGCCTAAACCAGCAACCATAGCTAAGTCAGCAAATGGTGTTTGGCCAGCAGCTTGTTGGTCTAAACCAGTGTGCACGCCAATGATGTGTGCGCCTAATTTAGCCACTTCACGTGTACGTGCTTCTTTGTCAGCAACGTTGATCAAGTCAACTTGTGCTTTTTTGCCATATTTATTGGCAACATCGATAATGCCTTTGATTGTACCGATATCAGCACAACCTAAAACTGTACAGATATCTGCACCAGCTTTGTAGAACGGCTCAGCTTCGTAGAAGCCAGCGTCCATTGTTTTTAAGTCAACTAAGATTTTGTTGTTTGGAAATTTAGCGCGCAATGTTTCAAGCATTTTGATACCGTTGTGCTTGATGCATGGTGTGCCGATTTCTAAGATGTCAACGTGTGGTGCAACTGTTGTAGCCAATGCTACTGTTGCGTCAAAATCTAATGAATCTAATGCCATTTGGGTTTGTGCCATGGTGAACTCTCCGATTAAAAATTTTTATTAAGATTAATATTTAAAACTCAAAAACTTAATGTTTTAAGTTAAATAATTATTGTAATTAATTGAATAATTACGTTTTTACTACTAGCTAACAACTAAAATCATTTTTGCTAACATCGCCAGCAACAAGGCTGTGATTGACGTTTAGCTCATTTAAGCTGAGCCGTACATATTAAGTGTCATGACAGCTAATGTCAATGTTAAACCGTAATTATTACAAACTGGCTACGGTTTAACATATCTTTGCTAAGCTTAAAGCTTATTTATTTTGCTGACTTACAACTTTGCTGCCAACGCTACTTCAAGTTTGATTTGGTCAGCCACAAAACCGCGAATGCCTTCTGCCAATTTCTCAGTAGCCATTGCATCTTGGTTTAACTCAAAACGGAACTCTTCTTCAGTCATTTTTGCCGGAGCATCGGCTGTTTTACCGCCATCAGTTAGCACACGGGTCAGCGTACCTTCGGTAGCAGCCAAATCTTGCAGCAAGTTTGGCGAAACGGTTAAACGGTCACAGCCAGCCAAAGCAATTAACTCACCTGTATTACGGAATGAAGCACCCATCACCACTGTTTTGTAACCATGTTGCTTGTAGTAGGCATAAATTGCACGCACGGAAACCACACCTGGGTCAGTCTCTTGTGTGTACTCTGTGGTGGGGTTTTTAGCTTTAAACCAGTCTAAAATACGGCCAACGAATGGCGAAATCAAGAATACACCTGCTTCTGCACACGCACGCGCCTGACCAAAGCCAAATAGCAACGTAAGGTTACATTGGATACCTTCTTTTTCTAAAATCTCACCGGCTTTGATGCCTTCCCATGTGGATGCTAATTTAATCAAAACGCGGTCTTTACCCACACCTGAGTCCTGGTAAAGCTGAATCAACTTACGGCCTTTAGCTACCATGGCATCACGGTTAAATGATAAACGCGCATCCACTTCAGTAGAGATGCGGCCAGGAACCACTTTAGAAATTTCAATGCCGATTAATACAGCTAATTTGTCAGCTGCATTTTCAATTTGGGCTTCTTTACTGCCGCCCAATTTTTTAGCATGTGCAATTGACTCATCAATTAGATGCGCGTATTGCGGCAATGTGCTGGCTTTTAACAGCAATGACGGATTTGTTGTTGCATCCACTGGTTTTACGCTTTTAATCGCTTCTACGTCGCCGGTATCGGCTACGATTGTGGTCATGCTTTTAAGTTGGTCTAATAAATTTGCCATGGCATCCTCCTAATAATTACTATAAATAAACAGTCGTGCATAAAATCTAGCCAAATATTATATCTTAAAAATGCAGGTTTCATTTAAGGCTTAAATAATTGCGTATAAAAATAAGCTGGCCACGGTTAAATCAGCACTGGTGCCAGGGTTTAATCCACGTTTTTTAAGTGCAGCGTCAAATGCCATTAACGCTGATTGGTAATTTTTTGGATTAAATGCCTTGTTAAATTCTGTGGCATGTACTATCGCCTCGTTTTGCACCAGTTTAGCGATGGTTTCACCCTGCTTGCGCACGATGTGGCTATCTAAAAAGCTACTCAAAAAATGCAAATATAGTGCGGTAGCCGCCCATGCTGGGCGCTGCCACTTACCAAGTGCTTTTTGGTAATAGGCCAAGCCATCAAATACATCAGCAAAGTTATTGGTATATTGGCGGGCGATGCTATCTTGATTCGCAGCTTGCTGCATAGCTTGCTGTAGCGTGCATTCGGCAGGTTGATGCACATCGTGTGCATCAGCAGCACCTAAACCAGCAGGGTTCGCTAGACGAATCGCTGCAAAACAAGCCTCAGTATCTTTAATATTACTACCATCAATGACCGCATGGATACTGTCTTGCAGTCCAGTGCCATGTGCATTTAATTTAGCCTGAATCAGCGGCGCGCACAGTAAAATCATACCTAAATTGGTGTTCATTTTTACTGCGTCCTGGGTGGCTTGTACACTGCGTAAAATACGTTCGCCTAGCGTTAAATCAGGTTGCGCAATCACTTCACTCACTGCGTCAGCACTGGCGATAAAATCTTGCACCGTCATGCCATGGCCATCGGCAAAAATATGTACATTTCCTGGCTTGAGCGCTTCCAGTTCAGCCATACAAGCAGCTCTAAAAGCCTGTGCTAAATTGATGTTAGTCATATCTTAATTCATTCAATCTGGCTTAAAAAATCATTTACCAATACTTGCGCTATGTTGGTTTGCGCAACTTGCTGCAGACCCCTCCATGCAGGAATGCTATTGACTTCCAGCACCCAGCATTTTCCTGATTTATCGCGAATCACATCGACGCCGCAATAAGCAATATCTAGTACTAACGAAGCCTGCAAGGCAATATTTAAAACGTCTTTATCGTCTATTTTTTTGCACTGCGCACCTTGCGCCACATTGTGCAACCATGTCTCACCAGAGCGCTGCATAGCTGCAACCACTTGATTATTCACAATAAACACGCGATAGTCAAACCTGGCATCTATAAACTGCTGCATATAAAACACACCATCCACAAACATGTCCATTGGCAGCGGCAATTTTTTACTATTAGCTAAACGCACGCCCTGCCCTTGCGAACCGAACAAGGGTTTAATCACAAGCTTCTCATGTTTTTGCATAATTTCATGCGCTTGATGTCGAGATTCACATATCCAAGTGTTAGGCGTGGCAATATCATGCTGTTGTAACAAAAAACTGGTCATGGCTTTATCCACCGTGCGCTCAATCGCCTTGCCATCATTATAAACAACCACTCCAAGCGCTTTTAGCATATGTAAAATATTTAAGCGCATGGTGATTTGCTGCAGCGTACCACCGGCAATGCCCCGCACAAAAATGGCTTTTGGCATTTCACTAAACTGTGGGATTTTTATGAGAGGCTTGTTGCTTGGAAACTCAGTCGACAACTCTATAACGCAATCTCGTAGCGATACGAATACCGCTTCAACTCCATGCGACGCAAACGCAATCTTTAACTGAGTCCCATGCCAACCTGCCTCATCAGTGAAAATTACAACCTTAGAAACTGAAGCCTTCATTATTTAATAATTAACTTTAATTAAATTTTTTAATATATTGATTTATATCAATTAATTATTAAAAGATTGCTTTAAAAGCACTTCATTCAACTCACCAGCATCAAAGCTATTACCTGTTTTAAGATTAATCACCTTAACCTTGGCAGGGGAAAATAACATCGGATCAATCAGGTAAAAATCCATGTTGTAAGACTTAAACACCTCGGCGAATGTTTTACCGTAATCTTTTGAGGCGCTGCTCGGCAACGCGTACGCCAGTTTTTTGGCCTCTTCATCGCTGCAATTTACCTGCAACTCCACATACCCACCAAACAAAATGACATCGTTAGTGCGCCCCATCATAGTTAAAAAATCATCACAAACGGGAGGTAATGGTGCTGTACCACTGCCACTCACAATATTTTCCAGTGGAAAATGCAACGTATGTGCCTTATGCAACGCCACCTCCAGAACCCTGGCTGCAATTTGCGTTGCCCCTGCAAGACTGGTGGTTGGCGTTAATATAAAAGTTAAATTCTCGGCTTTAACTTTGGTGTCGTGCGCCACTTTTTCGATTATTTCTGCTGGTGGGATTTTGCTGGTTTCTAAAATAAGCACAGAAAAATCTGCATTGTCCTGATAGTTAAGCTCTTTAAACAACTCTTCACGCTGCGCGGAGCATCTGGCGGGGCCACTGCCTAATGAAAAAAACTTTTCATGACTCAAACTCCACCCAGCATACTGACTGCCAAGGCAAGCCAATACAGGCATTTGTGATTTCACAGTAACGTTATTTGCGCCACTAAATCGCACCTCACCCAAGCCCCCCATACAGATTTCAGCAATGATGCGCCCCGCTTCTGCACTCCCCACAACTTCGATACCAGCATCAACAATCGTAGCGCCACTTGCATGTTGAGATACATTAATACTTAAGGCGCCTGCTTGTGCAATCAAGGCAGTTAGCAATGGCCTGCAGGTCTCGTGAATACTGGGTTGTGAGGTGCTCGCATTTAAGATATTTTCAATCATTTTGATTAATTTTTTAGCATTTCTGTTAATTTTTCTGCTCGTTGTAGCAGTAAAGTTTGTGCTAGTTCTGCTGATTCTGCGCTAGCCAAGACACTGCATATCGGCATACTTTGGTCGATTTTAACACCAGATGAATCGCTTTCAGCTGTTGGAATGTCTGTCACCCAGATCGGCCAAGCAAAGTTTTTGGGAATATCCAATGCTTCTTCCGCATACAAAATCAATTGTGCATGTGAAATATTTGTTTTAACCATCACGTTTGGCAAACGGCCAGCGCAGCCATGTAAATGCAATGACAGTAAATTTTCATAGAGTTGGAATGTAGCGCTTAAGCGAGGATTCAGCTCTAAAAGCCACACATTTTCACCGGCCACAATTGCGTCTATGCTACAAATACCGCGCAAATGTAATGCATTAGTTAGTTTCTGTGCAGCACGCTTAAAGGTGTTATGAATATTGGGTTGCAGAGTGACATTACTGATAGCGCCAGCAAAACGATATGGCAGGTTTTTAGTAGGCACAATTAATTGTTGGTTAAAGCCGATGACCTTGGCAAAACATCCATCTGCTACAAATAGCAGGGAGATGGGCGTGCCAATCAATTTTTGTTGAAAATAGATTTTATCACAATCGTGCGTAGCTCTTGAACCAGCCGGCCGAATGTGCAGGCCGCCAGAGCCGCCAATTTTCTTACTGAGCCAATGTTCAGGATTGTCTGGAAAACTCGTCTGAACCTTAGGATATGCAATATTCAAGTTATCCAGCAAGGCAAAAAAACTGAAATTTTTGGCTTGTTTCAGCACATCAGCCGAATTACCCAAAACTGGTAGCTGCTTTGCCACCCAATCTAAAACCTCTGGGCAACCATCAAATAAGCCGCCATACAAAAAACCTTCAATATTACTTAAATCTATTTCCGAAAAAACTTGCTTAAAATGACCTTCATCCAGTGCAAAATTATCAACTTTTAACCTAAATACCTGCTTCGCAATTGCCCTGGTTTCTGCATCGATAAAAGCATCTAGCGCAATCACCTCATAACCAACAGCCACTGCCGCTTGTGCGTAACCACGCGCTGAAGCGGCAGCAATGATGAGTTTTTTTGCCAACTAGCTCAACTAAATTAAATCGCACGCTATCGCAAATGCGTGCTGGTAGTTTAAGTGCTGTGGCCCTTCGGCAGCCAGCATTTGCTGTAACATATGTTGCTGCGTTTTATATTTTAGTTGGCCAATTGCCAGTGCGCCGATGCCCAAAATATGGCTGCCTGCAATCTTGTCGCCGTCACTCATCACCTCTAGCTCTTGTACGCCAGATGGCGCCACTGCATTGACGTCTGCCATGATTTTTAAGCTGCTAGATTGAATGAAATCCGCTGTTTTTAGTACGCGTAAACCCGCTGATGCAGCACAAATAGCAACAGTCGCATTCGCCGATACCGCTGCTTTTGCCACATCGCTAGTGCCATCTACTACTTGCAGTTTTACATCGTAGCGCGCTTGTAATTTATCTGCGTAAATTTGCATGCTAGCCATATCTCTATGCGCCACTAATAGCACGGTTGCGGTTTGTGTTGCTGCAATTAAGGCAGCGGTTGAACCTACAGTTCCGCTCGCGCCAAAAATGGCGATTGTTTGCTGCGCCAGTGTTTGATTCATTTGCTTAAGCTGCGCTTCTATTTTTGCAAGCATCGCTGCAGCCGTAGTAAACGCGCCTGAAGGATCAGCCATTGTGGACATCTCAAATGGCGTAAACATAGAATTTTTGGCAGCATTTTGCATTTCCAGAGCCAAGTGAATATCACGCCCTCCAAAAAATAATGCTTCACGCTTTATTCCTGACGGACTACGCGAAAACATGGCATCCTGCGTAAGCGCTTCTACCTCAGCCAGTTCTACATTCGTGTATGGCATGATTTTGTCAAAACCCGCGTCATACGCCATATTAACGTCAAACGGACTGGCGTTTTTAGCTGCGGTGATGAGATGTAATATTGAGACTTTTTGCATGTTATTAGCTTTCATAATACTTAAGCCCTTAATTCTGAAGCACTTAACCCAGATATGCTGGCGCCGGTGTTTTTACCCTGTACCACTTTAAAACTGATATTCGGTTTATCTGCAAAAGCCAGCTGTGCTTGAGCCTGAAGGTTATCAGCCTGCTGCTGGTTTTCTAAGATCGCAAAGCCAGTCGGTCCCCACGAGCTTTGTCCCACACAAGCTACGCCATTGTTTTGCAGCCACCTTAACACTTCTGCCACATCCTGGCTCGCGTAGCGACCACCTTGAATAGATGAAAAGTAATCTCCATTGTATGCCTGTAGCGCTTGCATTTGCGCACCAAATCCCAATAAATCTGCACATTGCAGCGCAGGCAGCATGTGATCAATGATCATTGACCGTAGCTCGAATTTTGCGGGCGCTAGTGTCTCAAACGCTTGCAGCTCCGCCGCACCATGCACACCTTTATGTGTGGAATCTAGTACCAGCAAAACACACCAACTATTGCGGAAAGCATACCGAGCAGTAATTGTAGGGATTTCGTCGCCATTTTTATTGGTATTTTTACCTGAGTCCACGATGAATCCACCTTGCGCAAATGCCCCAATGCCAATACCGGAGCGCTTACCGCGTGCAGCAGCCTTTGCAATTTGCGCTATGGTTAAATTTAAACCAAATAAATGATTTATGCCTGCACCAATCGCCAATGCTAGCTGTGTGCCAGAACCCAAACCTGCATGCGCCGGAATAGCATCCAACATCTCAACAGAAAAATTAGTTGGCAAATTAAATGATTTAATTATATTTTCGACGATTTTAGTAACATTTTCGTTACTTTTAGCATCAATAACTAGATTGTTACTTTTTGCAAACTGCACTTGGGTGCTGGGTGCATCTATGGCCAAGCCCAAGCCACCAAACCTGCGGTCAGGACTGCCAGTTAAATCGAAAAAGCCCATGTGTAACCTGGCTGAGGTTGTAACAGTGACTTGATGATTGGGAAAGTTTGGGGGTAAATTAGAAAACATATAACATTATTTTATCTTAAAGCGCACCTTAGTTTGACGAGTTATTTATAACAAAATATTTAATTTGAATTTCCTTAGCGTGCTAATAATGTCGCGTGACAAGTTAGGGCTATTTTGGCACAATCATAAATAGAACAAGTTCACAAAGAATTACATCTGAAATTCAAAATTATATTTGCCAAAGTTAGGGATGAGCATGACAGCGCACGCAATACCATTTGAACAACTTCGCAACACAGACGTAGGCTCGGTAGGCGGCAAAAACGCCTCACTAGGCGAAATGATCTCACAACTTAGTGCAAAAGGTGTGCGCGTGCCTACTGGTTTTGCAACGACAGCTGACGCCTATCGCGAATTTTTGGCGCAAGACGGTTTAGACAAAAGAATAAACGACTTACTCGATAAATTAGATGCAGATGATACCCAGGCGCTGGCTGTTTGTGGCAAACAGATCCGTGCTTGGATTATGGATGCGCCCTTTCCAACCGCACTTAATGCCGCCATTGCTGAGAATTACGCACGTTTAACCGATAACTCTGCCGCCGGGACTACCTTTGCAGTGCGCTCATCCGCTACCGCTGAAGACTTGCCCGACGCATCATTCGCAGGCCAACAAGAATCTTTCCTAAATATTCATGGCTTAGACAACATCAATCACGCCATTAAAGAAGTATTTGCTTCGCTGTATAACGATCGCGCAATTTCATACCGTGTGCACAAAGGTTTTGTGCACGCTGATGTCGCTTTATCGGCAGGCGTCCAGCAAATGGTACGCTCCGATATTGGCTGTGCAGGCGTCATGTTCACCATTGATACCGAATCTGGTTTTAAAGATGTCGCGTTTATTACTTCTTCATACGGTTTAGGCGAGACTGTCGTACAGGGCGCGGTGAACCCTGACGAGTTTTATGTACATAAACCATTACTTGCAAAAGGTAAGCCTGCCATTGTGCGTCGTACCATGGGCTCTAAACTGATTAAAATGGTATTTAGCGATGCCACACAAGCTGGCAAAAGTACACTTACGGTGGATGTAGATCCTGCGCAATCTGACGTGTATTCATTATCGGATGCTGACATTTTAGAGCTGGCTACTTATGCCATGACGATTGAAAATCACTATGGCTGCCCTATGGATATTGAATGGGGCAAAAACGGTCTAGATAACAAATTGTACATTCTGCAAGCACGCCCTGAGACTGTAAAATCACAAGAGTCATTGAAAAATGTGACAGAGTCTTACAAACTACAAAAGCACTCTGCTGTGCCGTTAGTAGCAGGTCGTGCCGTGACGCAAAAAGTGGGTGTCGGCCCTGTTAGAATCGTATTAGATCCATCACAAATGCATGAAGTACAACCAGGCGACGTGCTGGTAGCCGATATGACAGACCCCAACTGGGAACCGGTGATGAAGCGCGCCTCTGCCTTAGTGACCAACCGTGGCGGACGTACTTGCCACGCTGCAATTATTGCGCGCGAATTAGGCATACCTGCCATTGTGGGTTCTGTTAATGCGACCGACTTACTGCGTGAAGGTGAAATTGTCACGGTTTCATGTGCCGAAGGTGAAACTGGCTTTGTCTATCATGGTGCGCTCGATTTTGAAGTGTCAAGTCAAGCTAACAGTGCTTTAGCAAAACCTCCTTGCAAAATCATGATGAATGTAGGCAACCCCGATATGGCATTTAGTTTTGCACAAATTCCGAATGATGGCGTAGGTTTGGCGCGATTAGAATTTGTCATTAACAACATGGTGGGTATTCATCCTAAAGCCATTTTAAACATGGATGCAATGCCCAAAGCAATTCAAAATACGATTAAAAGTCGTGCGCGAGGCTATGCTTCACCCAAACAGTTTTATATTGATAAAGTTACCGAAGGCGTGGCTACGATTGCTGCCGCATTTTATCCAAAACCAGTGATTGTGCGCACCTCAGATTTTAAATCGAATGAATACAAAAAACTGATTGGTGGTGAGATCTACGAGCCCGACGAAGAGAACCCGATGATGGGCTTCCGTGGAGCAGCGCGCTACATGGCTGAAGACTTTCAAGAGTGCTTTGCCATGGAATGTACTGCCATGAAAAAAGTACGCGATGAAATGGGCTTAACTAACGTTGAGTTAATGATTCCATTCGTGCGCACACTGGAGGAAGCTAAAGCAGTGACTGATATCATGGCTAACAATGGCTTAAAACGTGGCGAGAACGGTCTACGTTTGATTATGATGTGTGAGATTCCTTCTAACGCATTATTGGCCGAACAATTTTTAGAGTATTTCGATGGCTTTTCAATTGGCTCTAACGACCTTACCCAACTTACCTTAGGTGTAGATCGCGACTCTGGCATCATGGCCAACAGCTTTGACGAGCGTAACGATGCTGTGAAAGTGTTGCTGAAAATGGCAATTAGCACCTGTAACCGCTTGGGTAAATATGTAGGAATTTGCGGTCAAGGCCCATCAGATCATCCAGATTTCGCTGAGTGGTTAGTGGCAGAAGGCATACAGTCCGTGTCACTCAACCCAGATACAGTTGTCGCCACTTGGCAGCGCCTCACTAAGAAATAAGCCGGCACCATTTTGTTACAGCAACGGACAGTATTTTTCATCTCTGACGGCACTGGCATCACGGCTGGCGCACTGGGACAATTGCTTGCGCACTTTCCGCAAACCAACTTTGCCCAGGTACGTGCGCCATTTACCGATTCTATCGAAAAGATTGAAGAAGTTAAGCAGCGTATTTTAATAGCCAAAGTGGCCGATGGCATGCGCCCGGTAGTCATCATGTCACTGGGTAATGTCGAGCATCGCTTACTGATTAAAACAGCTGACGCCTATTTTATTGATTTATTTCAAACCTTTATTGACCCATTAGGCTTAGAGTTGGCGCAAGAGCCACTCACAGGCAAAGGCATTGCGCATGGCGTCATGGGCGCTAATTACCATGAGCGGATGGAAGCGATTAACTTTACGCTGGGTCATGACGATGGCATGACCAACAACGGCTTTGAAGAAGCAGAAGTGATTCTAATTGGCGTATCACGCTGCGGGAAAACACCAACCAGCGTGTATTTGGCAATGCAGTTCGGCATCAAGGCCGCTAACTACCCACTAATTCCAGAAGATTTTGAGCGTGGCACCTTACCTGAAGTACTCTATAAACATTTGCACAAAATTTTTGGCCTGACCATTAAAGCAGAGCGCCTGCACAATGTGCGTAGCGAACGCCGCCCAAATAGCTTTTACGCATCTTTGGAAAACTGCAAAAAAGAAATTGCCACAGCGGAACGTTTAATGCTTAAAAACAACATCACTTGGGCGGACTCGACTAGCCGCTCTGTGGAAGAACTGTCAGCCATTATTTTACAAAAAATCCGCCAGCCAGCCAGTTAAATGTACCCATTAAAAAAGCGCCCTAAGGCGCTTTTTTATTTGCTTAGATAGGGTTTAAATTTAGCGACTAGGTCGGTCGAATCCGGTTTGACTGTACTCTCAAATGCGGTAACGTCTTTGCCACCCGGTGCAATGACATATTTATAAAAATTCCACTGTGGTGCAGTGCCGGTTTTGGCTGCCAATTGCTTGTAAAGCGCATTGGCATTAGGCCCGGCAACCGAGCTTTTTGTAGCCATAGGGAACTGTACGCCGTAAGTCATTTTGCAAAAATCACCAATCGCTTTATTGTCACCTGGGTCTTGCCTAAAATCATTAGAGGGGAAACCTATAACCAGCAGGCCGTTCGCTTTATACTTTTTATATAAGCCTTCTAGCGCCTCGAATTGCGGAGTAAAGCCACATTTACTGGCAGTGTTCACTACTAGAATCGGCTTGTCTTGGTAATCGCATAAATTCAACGTTTCACCCTGCAAGGTGGTAATTTTGTGGTTATAAAGCGCTGGGCAGGCGGCACTAGAAGTAGTGGAAGTCATGGTGGTAAATAATCCCAAACTAAAAATAGCGAGCATTTTTATTACAGGGTGTTTCATACTTTTCGTCTTTCACACTTTAGCTATATCAAATTTTAATATCTAAATTGACTTGCCAAAAATAAATTCGTTCCGCGTTCTTGCCACATCAGGCAAGTAATTGATACAACAAACCGCTTAATGCAAAAATCGCAATCAGCTTTATCACACTTAATTTAAATTTAAACAGCAATACAATCGCGATCAAAACCGCTGCCATAGAGACCGAGTCGATATTGGCTTGCAGACCCCCAGAAAAAGATACACCAGCAGGCCAAAATAAATGCTGTGCAAAAAACACCGCCAGACTCACAATCACCCCTACTACCGCAGCCGTGATGGCAGTAAGCGGCGCGGTGAATTTAAGGTTACCTTTAGTCGATTCAATAAACGGCGCACCCACGAAAATAAAAAGAAACGAAGGTAAAAAAGTAAAGAAAGTGACGATGCAAGCTGCCATGACCGCCGCGGCAAATGGATTTGCAAATCCAGCGTGGCTCCAGCCACCGACAAAACCCACAAATGCAACCACCATAATCAGTGGTCCCGGTGTGGTTTCACCCAAAGCTAACCCATCCATCATCTGCACCGGCGTCAGCCAAGCGTAATGTACTACCGCACCTTGGTATACGTATGGCAACACCGCATAAGCACCACCAAAGGTCAGCAGCGCTGCTTTGCTAAAAAACCAGGCCATTTGTGTAAAAGTCGCATCCCAACCAAAGATCCAAATCAATAGCAACATGACTGCCAGCCAAACACTTAAGCCAATCGTAATGAATTTGGCCATTGCTTTATAGCTAAATTTTGCATGCTCAGGTGTTGGCGTGTCGTCATCAATGACAGCTTTGCCATAGCTCACTTTGCTGGCTTTATGAGCGCTACGGTTGATGAAGAGTTGCGGTTGAAAGCGATTAACTAAATATCCAATGACAGCTGCCACTAGCACAATCCATGGGAATGCTATTTTAAATAGTGTAATCGCCAAAAATGAAGCAATAGCGATGCTCCACAATGCCGGGTTGGCAAGGGTTCTGGCGCCTATCCTATACGCGGCGAACAACACAATAGCTACCACCGCAGGTTTAACACCATACAACACCCCTGCCACCACGGGCACATCGCCAAAACGCATGTAAATGTAGCTTAGGCCAATTAAAATCAACAATGATGGCAATACAAACAGAATGCC
>JAKFDL010000077.1:0-2787 GCA_036676175.1 Methylotenera sp.
TTCAGCGGTGGAACAGCAACCTTTATGATACTAGGCGATATTTGTACGCGCCGTTGCCCGTTCTGCGATGTAGCACATGGCAAACCGCTGGCGCCAGACGTCAATGAGCCTGCAAATTTGGCTCGCACTATTGCCCAGATGCAACTGAAATATGTGGTCATCACGTCTGTTGATCGTGACGACTTAAAAGATGGTGGCGCACAACATTTTGTCGATTGCATTCACGCAGTGCGTGAAGCATCACCTGATATCAAAATAGAAATCTTAGTGCCTGATTTCCGTGGAAGGCTTGATGTAGCATTAGAAATTTTACGTAAAGCACCACCTGATGTGATGAACCATAATCTGGAAACGGTGCCGCGCCTATACAAACAAGCACGCCCTGGTTCGGATTATCAAAACTCACTGGATTTGTTGAAGACATTTTCTGAGATGTATCCGCATATCCCGACGAAATCGGGCTTAATGCTTGGCTTGGGCGAAACCGATGAAGAGATTTTGCAAGTAATGCAGGATTTGCGCACCCATGGCGTTACCATGTTAACACTTGGTCAATATTTGCAACCTAGCGTGCATCATCTGCCGGTGATGCGTTATGTGGAACCTGCTATTTTTGACGATTTAAAACAAAAAGCCGATAACATGGGCTTTAATAATGCAGCCAGTGGCCCCATGGTAAGAAGTAGTTATCATGCCGATGCGCAAGCAGCGCATCAAGTAACACAAGCACAGGCTAATCATATCGTTTAGGGAAAATCATGGTTCCACATTTAACAACTGCACTCAGCGGCCCACTTCTCAGCTTGGAAACGCGCATGTTGCAAGACATGCCAAAAATCGAACATTGGTTTCGTTCTCAGTGGCTAGAATATGCCTCGCCATTTTATGCTTCTGTCGATTTACGTAATGCCGGCTTTAAGTTAGCACCGGTAGACACCAATTTATTTCCAGGTGGATTTAATAACCTTAATCCGGAATTTTTAAGTTTAAGCGTACAAGCCGCACAAGTGGCTGTTGAAAAAGTCTGCCCAGAAGCACACCGTTTAATGATTATTCCAGAAAATCACACGCGCAATACTTATTATTTGCGCAACGTGGTCGAGCTGGTCAATATCATGAAAGCAGCCGGTCTGGATGTACGCATTGGCAGCATTAATCCTGAAATTACCCAACCGACCACAATAGAAACACATGATGGAACACCCTTATTGCTAGAGCCTGTCGTGCGAGTTGGTAATCGCATTAAATTAATCAACCCTCAGTTAGGTGATTTTGACAGTTGTGCGATTTTGCTGAATAACGATTTATCCGGCGGCGTGCCCGATATACTCAAAAATCTTGAGCAGGATTTAATTCCTCCATTGCATGCAGGCTGGCACGTTAGGCGAAAATCACAGCATTTTGAAGCATACAACCGGGTTGTAGCTGATTTTTCAAAGCTTTTAGGGATAGATGAATGGTTGCTAAACCCATACTTTACAACCTGTGGCGAGATTGATTTTCACGCGCGTACAGGTGAGGATTGTTTAGCGGCCAATGTAGAGTTGTTACTCAATAAAATCAAACTAAAGTATGCTGAATATGGCATTACACAAGATCCATTCGTTATAGTCAAAGCAGATGCCGGCACCTACGGCATGGGGATTATGACGGTAAAATCACCAGATGATGTGCGCGATTTAAATCGAAAAGCGCGCAATAAAATGTCCGTCATCAAAGAAGGGCAGCAAGTCTCGGAAGTGATTATTCAGGAAGGTGTATACACGTTTGAAAGCATTAACGATGCGGTTGCCGAGCCTGTCGTATACATGATGGATCACTTTGTAATTGGCGGTTTTTACCGCGTACATACGGGTCGTGAGGCGGATGAAAATTTAAACGCCCCAGGCTCACACTTTGAGCCTCTGGCGTTTGAGAAGCCTTGTACTTTGCCCGACTGCACTGACGCCCCTGACACTGTACCCAATCGTTTCTATGCTTATGGTGTAGTTGCACGCTTAGCCTTACTGGCTGCAGCGATTGAATTGCAAGAAACAGATCCTTTGATTCAGTAAATAGCCATCATGAAACTACTATTTATTATTGATCCACTGGATAGCTTAAAAACCTATAAAGACACCAGTGTAGCGATAATGCGCGAAGCGGCGTTACGTGGCCATACATTATATATTTGCCTACAGCATGATGTTTTTTTGCGTAATGAACTGGTTAAGATAAATGCTGCTGAATTTAATTTCAAAGAAGGTGTTAATTGGTACGCGCTTGGCGAACAACAAGAAACATCGCCCAAGGACTTTGATGCAATCATTATGCGCAAAGATCCACCATTTAATAACGAGTATCTGTACAGCACTTATTTACTCGAGTTGGCAGTCAACCAAGGCGCACGCGTGTTGAATAACCCTAGCGCAGTACGGGGCTGGAACGAGAAACTATCCGTGGCTAAGTTCCCCCAATTTACGCCTGAGTTTTTAGTCACCAGCAATAGTGATTTAATCCGTGCATTTTTAAATCAACAGCAGGACATTATTGTAAAACCGTTAGATGGCATGGGTGGCTCAGGCATTTTCAGGCTGACAGAAAAAGACCCGAATATCAGTGTGATTCTAGAAACTGCCACACAATTTGGTACACAAACTGTGATGGCGCAACGCTATTTACCGCAGATTTCAGAAGGCGATAAACGTATCATTGTCATTCATGGTGAGCCGTTACCTTATGCGCTGGCGCGTATTCCAAAAACAGGGGAAACTCGCGGTAATTTGGCGGCAGGCGGAACTGGTATCG
>JAKFDL010000078.1:0-5452 GCA_036676175.1 Methylotenera sp.
GGTTGATTTGCATCTTTAGTAATGGTGGCACAGCCAGTTAATAAAGCTTGTAATGTAACTGTTAAAACTAGGGCTTGACGAGAGACTTGCATTATTTTTATTCTTTCATGGTTAGTATTGTTAGGATTAATTTTTTACCTTTTTTTAATGTACAAGTCAGTAATGGTTCCCTCCTTCATTTCTGCCGCAAAGCAGATGGTTTCTGAGAGAGTAGGGTGGGCGTGAATGGTTAACCCTAAATCGTGGGCATCGGCACCCATCTCAATGGCGAGTACCGCTTCCGCCAACAGTTCCCCCGCATTGACACCGACAATACCAGCACCAATTAAGCGGTGTGTGGTTTTATCAAAGATTAACTTAGTTGCCCCTTCGGTACGTGCCACCGATATCGCGCGCCCACTGGCTGCCCAAGGGAACGAAGCCTTATCGATTTCAATATTTCTAGATTTCGCCTCAGTTTCGGTCATGCCTACCCACGCGATTTCCGGGTCGGTATAAGCCACACTTGGAATCACAGAGGCGACGAACTCCACTTTGTGGCCTGCAATCACTTCTGCAGCGACTTTGCCTTCGTGCGTGGCTTTGTGTGCCAGCATTGGTTGGCCAACGATATCGCCTATAGCGAAAATATGCGACACATTGGTTCGCATTTGCTTATCTACAGCTATAAAGCCGCGCTCATCCACCGCAACACCGGCGAGTTCTGCCCCAATATTATTGCCATTGGGTTTACGGCCAATTGAAACCAGCACGCGGTCGTAAACTTGTGTTTCCTTAGGCGCTTCTTCTCCCTCAAAGCTGACATGAATGCCATCTTTTTTGGCTTCCATCTTGCTTACTTTGGTAGATAGCATAATCGCTTCAAAGCGTTTATCCATGCGTTTTTGCAGTGGGCGTACCAAATCTCGGTCGCAACCTGTTATCAGGCCGTCCATAAACTCTACAACGCTGACCTTACTGCCCAGTGCATCGTATACTGTGCCCATTTCTAGCCCAATAATGCCGCCGCCGATGACCAATAAGCGCTTGGGAATATCCTCTAATTTTAACGCTCCCGTGGAATCCATAATGCGTGCGTCATCTGGTGCGTTGGGGAATTTGGTCGCTTGTGAGCCTGCGGCGATAATAGCGTTTTCAAAGCCAATAGTTGTCACTTTGCCATCGGCTGCAGTCACGGCAATTTGGTGCGGGCTAGTAAATTTGCCTAAACCTTCTACAACAGTAACTCCACGCTGTTTCGCCATGGCCGCTAAGCCGCCAGTGAGTTTGGCGACGACATCATTGGATTTCCAGTTGCGCAGATGTTCTAAATCAATATTAGGCGCGCCAAAACTGACGCCATGTGCAGCCGTTTCTTCAGCTTCTGTGATGACTTTGGCGGTGTGGAGCAATGCTTTAGAAGGAATGCAGCCCACGTTTAAACATACACCGCCCAGCGTTGCGTAACGCTCAATTAGCACTACTTTCAGGCCAAGATCTGCTGCTCTAAAAGCGGCGGTGTAGCCGCCAGGCCCAGAGCCTAACACAACCACCTGTGTTGTAATGTCGTTATTCGTGTCTGGCTTGGCATCTAAAATAGCAGGCTTTGGAGCCAATATTGGTGCGGCTTCTGGCGCTGTTGTTTTAAAGGTTTCAGTTTTTGCAGTTGCAGCAGAGGGTTCTGCTTCAATCAGTAAAATCAGTGAACCTTTGGCAATTTTATCGCCCACTTTCACTTTTACTTCTTTCACAACACCCGCTTGAGAAGATGGTATGTCCATGGATGCTTTGTCAGATTCAACCGTAATAAGCGAATCTTCTTTGGCAATCGTGTCGCCCACTTTTACCAATACTTCGATGACATCAACGCTGTCAAAATTGCCAATATCGGGAACTAATATTTCTACTAACTGACTCATGTGAACCTTTATAATCATGATAACTAGGTGTATTTTAGCATTAAATCGCTTATTCTCAGGCTTGGCTCATGCTACTTATATCTGTTTTCTAGAGGATAAAATCATCATGGAAGATTCATTTTACCGCCCTTTAATCTACAAAGGGCGTGGCGCTGCTAGCAATCGTGTGGGCCGATTTGAGCCACATACGCATGAAGCGATGGATGATGGTTGGGGCAGCTTAGACGAGGAGGCGCCTCCGCTACGTACGGAGGTAAGTATAGATGCCACCAAAAGTGTAATTAACTATATCAACTCCCCCGACATACCGTTTGACCGTACCATCAACCCTTATCGCGGTTGTGAACATGGCTGCATTTATTGCTATGCGCGTCCAACCCATGCGTATTTAGGCTTATCACCGGGTTTGGATTTTGAATCCCGGTTGCTAATGAAGCCGGATGCGTCGGCAATACTAAAAAAGGAGCTTGCCAAGCCTAATTACCAATGCAAGCCGATTGCGCTAGGAATGAATACCGATGCTTACCAGCCGATTGAGCGAGAGTATAGGCTTACACGCCAATTGATAGAAGTGCTGGCAGAAGCGAATCATCCTTTCACTTTAGTAACCAAATCTGCATTGGTAGAAAGAGATATTGACCTAATCGCACCGATGGCCTCTAAAGGCTTAGTGAGCATTTCACTCACTATCACAACCTTGGATCGCCTGAATGCACGCAGGTCAGAACCACGAGCCGCAGCGCCTGAACGAAGATTGGAAACGATACGCCGATTAAGCGAAGCGGGCATTCCTACCGGAGTGATGGTTGCGCCGGTTATTCCGGCATTAACTGATCATGATATGGAGCGGATATTGGAAAGTGCATACGCTGCTGGGGCACGCAGAGCGGGTTATGTGTTCTTGCGTTTGCCTTTGGAACTGACAGATTTATTCCAGGATTGGCTACAGCAATATTTTCCGCTGAAGGCGCAGCATGTGATGAGTTTGGTCAAGCAGAGTCGGGGCGGAAAAACCTATGTGTCTGAATTTGGCAAGCGTATGCGCGGTGAAGGGCTGTTTGCCGATTTGCTGGCTAATCGTTTCAAGCTTGCGTTAAAGCGGCTGGAGATGAATAGCGAACGTTTACAATTAAATACCCAACTTTTTCAAGTGCCTGAAAATTGGCATGCAGCGAACTCACAGGGACAAATGACATTGTTTTAGTAATTGGAAGTGTTTAATTTTTTTTGGTTTGTTTAAACAGTAAAGTGGCGCTAGTCTGTTGTCAGGCCCATCGCAAGTTTTAAATTGTTTGCCACATCAACATCAAGTACATCTAACGCAGCCACTAAATTTAAGGCTTCTGTGTGCTTGCCGTTTTGTTCTGCGATGATGCCTAGATAATACAGCGCGCTACTATGGTTACTGTTGCTAGCCACCACTTGATTTAAATGTAGCTCTGCATAAGCCGTATTTTTTAAACTAAATTCAGCAACAGCGCGGTAAAAGACTGCTTCCATGCTGTGCGGTTCCTTTTCCGCCCAATCCGTAGCGATTGCTTCTAATGTGGTCCAATCTTCCATTTTAAGTGGCTGCACAACCTTCATGAAAAATGGCCATTTTTCGTGCGACACTGCCCAAAACGGTAATTCACTTTTACCGACAATAGGCTGTTCTGGCTGGTTTATCAAAGCTTGCACCCATTCCACCGGCATGTTGTAATAAAACGCATTATGGCCCGGGCTTTTAACGGTGATGATTCCGACTAAATTCCCTGTGTCATCAAACATGCCACCACCGCTGTCACCCATCCTAAATGCATTGCTGGCTCTAATCACAACGCTATCGTCCATGGGGTATAAGCCTTTTACAAAGCCGTAGATGCCATTGGGACGTGGCGAGGAGGTTGCGAAACCAACGGTATAAACTGGCTGTTCGTACTTCAGTTTTTCGCTTGAGCCTATAGGCGCAATGGGTGCGTTAAGGTTGGTCACGGTCAATATGCATAAATCATGGTGCCAATCTGGTTTGAGCGCACTTGCTTTATAGTTTTCACCATTGCGGTTAATACTAACTGAAACCGCGCCTGCAATGACATGACAATTAGTAACTACCTGGTCTTTGGCAACTACAACCCCTGAACCCAACCCGTAGCCGCCATTTTCAAGACTAACCTGGACTTTGACGACATGCGCACTGATTTTTTGCACGATTTCGTCGGTAGGTGCGGCCATGCTGGATGTCGCGAAGACAAAGTACAATAAAGTGGAACTTAATAATGCAGGAACAAGCCTTGTCATGATAATCCCCAGTTGTCAGTGTTAAGTCTAACCTCACTCAAGCAAATGTTATGTACGCCAACTTACATATATGTTCAGATACATGTATTTAATAACTAGCAAATGTTATACCAACTTGAAAAAGCTGAATTAGGTGTACTTTTAGGGGATTTAATACCCATTAACCTGCTAAATCTATAGGTTAATGGGTAATTTTGACGAATTGTGCACTAAAGAAGTGCGTGAATTGCGCGTTGACTAAAGTAATAATCGACGCACATCAGACAGCATCATGCGCATGTGGCTGGTAAAACGTGCACCATCTGCACCATCAACAACGCGATGATCATAAGACAGGGAAAGTGGCAAAATTAGCCGTGGTTCAAAGCCTTTGGTTTTTGCATCGTAAACAGGCTGCATGCTAGAGCGGGACACGCCAAGAATCGCCACTTCTGGGCAGTTGATAATCGGCGTGAACATGGTGCCGCCAATGCCACCCAAGCTGGAAATGGTAAAACAGCCGCCTTGCATTTCTTCAATTTTAAGTTTGCGTTCACGTGCCTTGGTCGAAAGCTCCATGAGGTCACGTGCGATTTCCAGAACGTCTTTACTTTGCACATCTTTTACTACAGGTACCACCAAGCCATCTGGTGTGTCGCAGGCAAAGCCGATGTTGTAATAGTTTTTAAGTATCAGGCTGTCACCATCAGGCGAAAGTGAAGAGTTAAAGTTTGGGTACGCTTTTAAAGCATTGACTGAAGCCTTGATTAAGAACGCCAACATGGTCAATTTCACGCCACGTTTTTCTGCATCCGCCATCATCGATTTTCTAAAGTCTTCCAGGTCGGTAATATCAGCTTCGTCAAACTGCGTCACATGCGGCGCAGTCACCCAATTGCGGTGTAAATTGGCGCCAGAGATTTTTTTAATGCGCGATAACGGCTTGGTTTCAATCTCGCCAAATTGGCTAAAATCAATCACTGGCATCGGCAGCGTCGCCAAACTGCCTAAGCCAGCGCCCATATTTTCTGTACGCGGTTTGGCTAATTCATTTTTTACATAGGCTTGCACGTCGGTTTGGGTGATGCGGTTTTTTGCAGCGCTGCCTTGTACCATGGCTAAGTTGACACCCAATTCGCGCGCAAACTTACGCACACTTGGGCTGGCATGAGATGTTTTGCCGCCATTTGGTACGATACTTTCACCAACAGGCAACGGCTGATGCGCAGGCTGGATTTTTTTAGCAGGTTCTGGTGCTGGACGGCTTGGTGTTGGGATTGTTTGTTCAGTTTTAG
>JAKFDL010000079.1:0-1826 GCA_036676175.1 Methylotenera sp.
GACGGCACGGGTTTCCAGCAGCTCTTCTTGATACTCATCCATTGCCGACTCTCCTACTCGATAGCTTGACTACTGCCCATTGCACTAACAAAGAGCATGCCAATCAAGCTAGAGGAGGCAGATGAACACAAGATGACAGTTTGTCGCGCGCAATAAGAAAGCATCAAGCGCTGCCCGCATCACCAGCAGCCACGCAGGTTACTTAGCAATAACATAGTTAACCTTGAAGTAATTAGCCTCTGAGCATGTACCTTTAAAGGCGACCATAGCTCCACCCGCCTTTGCCTGCATCACAAGCGAGGCCAAGGTATTCAGCCCCGGCGTATCCGCTTCGGTAGCATGGGCATAAGTAGCATTAGGACAGGACGGTGCTCCCCAACCTGCTGGGTTGGCCACAAAGTAAATCGTCTTGCCTGCAGCGTCATACTGAATACGCTCAATAGTGCGGTATTGGCTCATTTCATCCGCAGCATAGGCGGAAGCGCACTCAGTAGCACCCAGCAATACAACACCAATAAACTGACTCGTCACACTTGCTCGTTTCATGGATCACCATTTCAGAATCGAAGAACACCGTTCTTATTTTTTACTATTGTGCCTCTTCCAGCCGCGACGCAGCGCAGCCACATGCAAGACCCGCCACCAAGCTTTCGTTCTAATAGTAGGTGTGCCGGATTTGAATATATTCCATATTACCTGAAGGATTTCCGCAAATCCCTCCGAACTTAATCGGGGTATTAGTTGTTTTGGAGGTTAGCGCAGCCGAAACCACAGCTTGCGCACCAGGCGCACTTGCATCAATATAAGCATACTTGACCCCTGGACAATTTGTTGCCTGCCAATCCCCATCGCTTATAAAGTAATAAAATGAACTGGCAATCGATCCTCCCGAGGCTATATTTTGAATTTGTATCTCCTTAATCACCTCGCCATTAGTATTCACCGAATCCCCTGAAGCCCCATAACTTGACAGAGTAAAGGTCATCAATGCGATTGCCGCCAACACCTGGTGATTGATTTTAATTTTCATCCATGCCCCTCAAAAGCTTAATCACGCAACACTTGCATAACCGCCGCGCGATTAGCGCGCCCGGCGAAATGGCGAGCCCCGAAGAAAAATCGATATTACTGCAAAGTCTTTAATCAATATATACAAGGGATACATCTTCATGCCCTGAAATATATGTGCAAGTACCTCTACCTACTACGTGAATCTTTTTCTCTGAAACCTTGGAGGAAAGCAGCAAAGAAGCCATGGTACTACCACCCTCATCCAAGTTTATTACAAAGTGGGGTGACGTTGAGCTTGCACAATCCGCGGTAGATACGCTACCGACTACTGTGAAATAGAGTAAATTTCGCGGAGGCGCACCAGTGCCGACGCCTCCAGCAGCAACCTCTCCGACATTGCCAAACGCCCCACCAAATTGCGCCGAGTGCGCGGAAGAAACAAACAATGGGATTACAAAAACGCATGCGAAGATTATTTTTAGGTAGCGCTTCATACTTGACCTATATGTGCTTAAAAATTACCTGACGATTAAGCTAAGGGGCGGATTTACAGCCCATCCCGAGCGAATCAACGACTCTAGCTCCTTGAAAAACCGCGGACGGGACAACCTTCCAAGGGGTCAGGTCTTATATATGACATTGCGCAGTTGCTTTACTCGCGTGCAAAATGCAAGACCCGACCCCGAACTGCATAAATTTACTGCGGCGAAACCAGTCGGAAATAGACTGGAGTAGGTGAGCTACCGTAAGTTGGTAAGTTGGCGCAGGTCGTGCCCGCCGGCACCTCATAGTAGACCCCAACTGTGGCCCTATCT
>JAKFDL010000080.1:0-3807 GCA_036676175.1 Methylotenera sp.
CCGCGCCCAGCATGAACAGGGCCGTCAGGCGCTGAGCCTTGATATTGGGTTTGTGCATGACCCCTCCGCAGGCCTGGGACTCCAGTCTTGCCGGGTACTGCCGCCTTCTCCCGCCGATGCGCGACGTGGACTGCGCCGTCCGCGCTAGCGGGCAGACAGTCAATTTAAGTTATAGCTGCTTGCGGACTGGCCAGCGGGCGCTTGCGCGCGCCCCAGACGCGGCTTGCCTGACCACGGCCGTGGCTTCGATGCGTTCCACTGCGGTGCTGCCGTGGGGGCGCCTGGCCATTGGACAGGAACGCCCAACACTGGCCGGATAGACGAATGCAACCGCACTGACGACAGGGCTGGAACGGCGTTACTCACTGCTAGTGGGGAGAGTCCATATACATTGTTAGGGGTAAGTTCTGAGTGTATTTTGGTTAGCCATATAAGTTGTTTGCGTCGCTGGTTGGTCTATGCTGGGCATAAAGCTACACCTATTCCTTAGTTTTATTTTTAAATACTGCTGAGTAGTAAGAGCAAGTAGTTTTCCCGAATGAGTAATTCGCTAACCATGTTAAGAATAAAGATAAGAATATAGTGGTCGCGGCCAAATGGAGCGATGTAATTTCAGCGGAAAAGAACAGCGTTAACCAATATGCCGCACCCACAAGGCTCAGGATGGCAGAAATAATGATTGCCAACAGTCTCCCGATTTTAGAGCCTGAAATAAGACCAATAAATGCAATGTTTATTGGGATAGCCAGAGCGAGTGGCAGGAGAACTTCTAGTGACTCACTATTTTTAGTGTTGACATCAAGCCATGCTTTAAATGCCAATATGCCGAATATAAATATTGCAGTCTTTACGGCTGTCGGCCTTGGTGGATTATTTGGCACGATACATCCCTAACGATGAAGCTAGCAGGCGAGCAAAAGCGTAGCTTTTGCGAGTCCAGCGAACGAAGTGAGAGTCCATATATGACTTGTTAGCGCATGGACTATTCCCATAGCCTTTTGCCAGTAATAGAGAAAACATGCTTGTTTACAGCTCCGCCAGTTCTTGAGGCAGTTCTTTTGATAAATTCCAAGTAGTCTTCAACTTGCGCTTTTTTTACTGAGTTTTTTGCCTTTCCTCTATGTGCTATTTCACCTCTAAGCTCAACGTACTTATCAAGTTTTTCTCGTGCTTTTGCTACTGTTAACTTTCTTGCCCATACCCATGTAGAGGAAACATTTGTTAGTCCGATTGCGGACTCAAAAAGTTCGTCAATATTTTTGTGTTTTGGGGTGTTCAGTTTTCTGTTGCGGTTTTCCTTCAGTTCTTGAAGGCGCCCTTGCATTACTGCTCGCCATTTTCCGTCCGAGATATTCCAGATTGCAATTTCGTTTTTATCTGACTTGAGATCCTTTGCTATCTGCTTTTTTATCTCAAGAGGAAGATTGTCGGCTGATTCTGCAAATGCAACTATGTGCTCCAAGCCTTCTTCCGCAATGTCCTCGCAATATGCCTCCCAGTAGGAGGTTATGAGAACAATCGCAGATTTATTCAGAACTTCTAAGCCATATCGCCGCCCTTGAGCATTGCCTCCTTGTTGTGCATGAAATTCAAGTAGTCGCTCAACATCTTTAATATTTTCATCAAAAGCACTTCTGGCCTTGCTTGGCATGCCGCCTCCTCGAATGTAGTGCTAACGATTAAGCTAAGGGGCGGCGGCACGCCGTCCCAGCGAACGAAGTGAGCGATTTCAGCGTCTTGTTAAGCGCCAATAGTACGCAGTTTCTTTGCAAGCTCTGTTTCTAGTACCTGCAAGCCTTCCCCATTTTTTAAGTAGATCAATGCTCTGTGGTGCACCATGTCTGAGGGGATGTCATTCACTACTTGAGCCAATGGCACCACCACCTTGCCTAAAGTGTGAGCGATTCCTGTTTCGTACATAACATTTGGATTCTTTCCAGAAAAATCCACTATTATTATTTTAGCTCGATATATTAAGCTGAAAATATCTTGAATTATTGAAGAATTGTCCCATATGTCATCTGCGCGCAAGCATCGAAATCCCGCTTGGCTGCAAGAATTTTTAATTGATTGATACACTCCGTCAAAACCTGCAAATGGCATCATTACAGCTACTAAGTCATTTTCTACGTCTCCATCTGGGATGGAGAAAACGCTCGGTGCAAATGTAATTTTTCTCTCTGCTGGTTTTGCCGAAATATAGGTAATGTTCTGATCTGGATACCAGCGATCTAGAAAATCTTTTACATCTGTCAATGCTTCGGGATTGAAGTCAGACATTGAGCGCAAGACGTTAATTATGTTGCCGCCGTAGTCTTCGTCACCAAAGCTTAGGCTTCTAAGAAGTCTAGGATGCCCAGATATGATGTGAGAACAATCGGTTATAAGGCCAACTTCTTCCCAGTTGCTAGATGTAAAGTCCTCTTCAATTCTTCGTTTTAATTCAAGAATTAACTTGGAGTTTGGATTCTTCATATTTCCTCGAATTATGGTTTTGGCGCTTAACGTTTGGTTAAGGGGCGGGCTTTAGCCCGTCCCAGTGAGCGAAGCGAACGGTTTGAACCAGTTGTTGTACGCATAATGTGCTATGTATTAATGTAAATTTAATACCTTCGCTCTCAATGTATGGTTTTACTTTGCTCAAGAATTCCTCTGCCTGGCCTGCGGCTGGGTGCTGAAGGTATAGCTCAATAGTTTTTTGCATGTTATCGGCATCCGGTCTCTCTTCGTGTAGCTGGCCATCTAGTATGTATTGCAAGTAATGATTCAGCTTTTCTTGCAAGAGGACTGTGAGCTCAGGGGAAAGAGGTTCTGCTTGGATGATTGATAAAATACACTCGCCCTCACGAATGCCGATAGAGTCAATCTGATTTGTGAAGCTGGCACCGAATTTATTCATTTGCGTATAACGTATGAAGCTAAGCACCGCTCGCGTGCTTTTTGCGAGCGTGTGCTTCAGCGACTTGTTATCCATCAATATTCAGCGCTCTGCGTAGCAGAGCTGTAAATGGAATGAAAATTCAGGAGGGCTAAAAACGAAAAAATACGGCGCAGCGCTGTATAGACACTCGGCGTGCGCTTTAACTTCGTTAAGCTCCGCCGAGTGTCTATACAGCGTAATAGCTGCTTTTTCGAGTTTTCGCCAGCCTGATTCCTTGCCATTTACGGTTTCCCTACCTCGATTCTGCCTATTGCATGGATAACGATTAAGCTAAGGGGCCGGCTTTGCCGGTCCCAGCGAATGAAATGAGCGGCTTCAGCGCATAGTTAGGCCGCATTCGCGCTTGATGACTGGATGCACCTTAGCGCACAGATGTTGATGAGTTGTGGAATAACTAAGGAGAGAAAGCCAGGGGCCATTGCGGCAAGCATCCGATGCATGACATCCGGCTTAGCAAATGTTCCCAGCACGGTGGCTACAATCCCAAGTACGTAGAACCCAATAAAGGACCAGTTCAACCACATCGCAATTCTACGAAGTTTCGCAGGCGACTCATCTATAAGTGCGCGCGCTGTTACAAACGCTGTTCCGGAGAAGATGCCGAGCAACACAAGAGCGGCCGCAATAGCGCTAATTGACAGCGTTCCTAATTTGTCGAAGAAGACCACGACTCCTGCTAGGGCAAAAAACCATCCGGCGATCAAGTTCATCGCGCGTGTTTTCTTGTATTTGGTCAATGGACGGCTCCTGAAGTTGGTTGTTTTGGTTTTGGAGGGGTGGCAAGACACCGGGTTTGTTTAGGCCTAACGATTAAGCTAAGGGGCGGCGGAACGCCGTCCCAGCGAACGAAGTGAGCGATTTCAGCG
>JAKFDL010000081.1:0-9181 GCA_036676175.1 Methylotenera sp.
GTAAACGGTGATTTAAAGTTTCATCGTCCACAACAGGGCGACGGCTTCTATAGTCAGGTTGAGCCACAAGAATTGAGTGATATCATCAGTAAATGGCAAAATAAATTAGGTGAGTTTAAAGCATGACGATTAACGTAGATGCGGCTGAACTGAATAAATTCAGTGAGTTAGCACATAAATGGTGGGATAAGAGCAGCGAGTTTAAACCCTTGCATGATATTAACCCACTACGCTTAAACTATATCGACCAGGCAGTTAGTTTAAGAGGAAAAACAGTGTTGGATGTAGGATGTGGTGGTGGCATTTTGAGTGAGTCGATGGCACAAAAAGGCGCCACTGTGACGGGGATTGATTTAGGTGAAAAAGCACTCAAAGTAGCGCAACTACATAGTTTTGAGAGTGGTATTACGGTGGATTACCAATTGATTGCTGTAGAAGCCTTAGCAGAAAAACAACCAGCAAGTTTTGATGTAGTTACCTGCCTGGAAATGCTCGAGCACGTGCCTGATCCTGCCAGTATAGTTGCAGCTTGCGCAAAGCTGGTTAAGCCTAATGGCCACGTATTTTTCTCTACCATCAACCGCAATCCAAAATCTTATTTGTTTGCGGTCATAGGTGCGGAGTATGTGTTGAATATGCTGCCGCGCGGAACGCACGATTACACGAAATTTATTAAGCCTTCTGAATTGGCAAGTTGGATGCGGTCAGCTAAATTATATTTACAGCATCAAATTGGCATGAACTATAACCCGATTACCCAACATTATTGGCTAGACGACAATGTCAGTGTCAATTACATGATGCATACCATCAAGACTTAACTAAAAAAACCTTACCTAAAGATACTATCAATTAAAGATTCTGCGTTTGATTAATACGATTTTATTTGACCTTGACGGCACGCTTGTGGATACCGCGCCTGATTTAGGCTATGCCTTGAATATTCAACTGCAACGACATGCTAAGCCTGTATTAACCGATGCAACAATTCGCCCGTTTGCTTCGCACGGCTCGCGTGGTTTAATTGGTTTGGGTTTTGGCATTACGCCTGCAGATGTCAATTTTATTGCCATGCGTGATGAGTATTTAAGCATTTATGATACGGTATATACACGCAGCCCAATGTTGCTGCCTGGTATTGCCGATTTGCTGCAAGCTATTGAGAGTAAAGGTCTGAATTGGGGGATTGTCACCAATAAACCGCGCCGATTTACGATTGGTTTAATTGAAAGCATGGGTTTAAACTTACAAAATCGCGCGGCTTGTGTAGTGTGTGGGGATGACGCTTCACAGCCGAAACCATCGCCAGCTACTTTATTAATGGCTTGCCAGCAGATTGGCGTTGCACCCGAAAATTGTATGTATGTGGGTGATGCAGAAAGAGATGTGCAGGCAGCTAAAGCGGCTGGCATACAAACAGTCGTGGCTTTGTTTGGTTATATTGATGCAACCGATAAACCGGCGGAGTGGGGGGCAGATGTGCTGATTGAAACGCCAGATGACTTGTTAAAAATGTTAGATACTCATACTTCTAATCTTTAAAATACAACAAGCACTCAAGTTGCGACAACTAAAATATCGTTAACTTAAAGCTGTTTCCGACCAAGCAGCGCCATAGACAGCGTCCCGCTGTCAACATATTCAATCTCACCACCCATTGGTAGCCCGCGCGCAATACGGCTTACAGTCATACCTCGTGTTTTGAGCAGCTCACTGATATAGTGCGCAGTAGCTTCACCTTCCACTGTGTAATTGGTGGCCAAAATCACCTCTTTTACTACGTCGTCTTGCGTGCGCTTAATGAGCTTATCCAAATTGATTTCTCTTGGCCCAATGCCATCTAATGGGGAAAGTCTGCCCATTAGTACAAAATACATGCCTGAATAGGATTGGGTTTGTTCCATCATCATTAAATCGGTGGGCATTTCCACCACGCACAACTGAGTCGCCTCGCGCTTTTCTGATGTGCATAGCGGACAGATAGGCGTTTCGGAAAAATTATTACACAGCGTGCAATGCCCGAGTGCTTGCAGTGCGTTTTGCATTGATAACGCTAAGGTGTTAGCACCTTTCCTATCACGCTGTAACAGGTAATAAGCCATGCGTAGTGCCGATTTTGGACCTACGCCTGGCAGGCATCGTAACGCATCAATGAGTTGCTCTAGGGCAGGTGGATTCTTCATGAATTAGACAGAGTCAAACGTAACGAGCGAAGCAAAGACAAGGCAATAACTGACGAGAAACCGGAATTTATGGGGTATAAATGAGGATTTTAAGTCAATTTTTAACACTGTATTTGCAAGCGCAGTCGTTTTAATTAGAAGGGTAGCTTAAAGCCTGCAGGCATCATTCCACTCATACGCGCATTTGAGGTTGCTTCGGCTTTAGCGCGAGCATCATTGAGTGCAATCAACAGTAAATCTTCTAAGGTTTCGCGATCATCCATCGCGGTATCATCTATCATCACGCGTTTTACCGTGTTATTGCAGGTCATGCTGATTTTTACTAGGCCATTGCTGGCTGAGCCTTCCACCAGCGTTTCTGCAAGCTCAGCTTGTGCTTTCTGCATGTTGGCTTGCATCATTTGGGCTTGCTTCATCATATTGCCCATGCCACCTTTCATCATAATGCTCTCCTTGTTATCGTCATTTTTTCCTAATTTGGCTTAATTGAGTTGGGGATAATCGTTGCACCTAAATCATTCATGAGTGCTTTTACAAAATCATCGTTCATAATGGCGGCTTCCGCGCTCGATTGAATAACTGCTTTTTCATTGGCATTTTGCTTGGCAGGGGTGATAATTTCTGCCTGTGCATCGCTGGCCACAGCAATATTCAAGCGTATTTTCCGTCCGAAGTATTCGTTAATGGCATTGGCTAACTTGTCTTGATAGCTGGGGCTAACCAAGTGCTTTTGCGCACTGGCCACTCGCAAATTCAAACTATGTTCATCGTAACTGACTAATTCACAATTTTGTGCCAACGCACGCGCAAGACCAAGTTTTAGATTTTGTTCAACCAATTTGCGCCAGTTGCCATCAAAACTAGGTGTGTCGGAAATAGACTCTCCGGAGACCTTATGGAGGCTGGCTTCTGGCTTAGTGGTTTGAATGATTGTGGCAGTAGCTATTGGCTCTGTGGTGTTAATTACAGCTGCACTGGTTGGAGGAACTATGGTAGCTTGTTGAATAGGCTGAATAGACGGTGTTGGCTGAACCGATTTTGTTATCTTTTCACTTGCTTGCTGGGTAAACCCGCTTTTTTCCGCTGGCATGAATGCCAACATGCGCAACAGTGTCATGGTAAAGCCTGCGTACTCATCTGGCGCGAGGCCAATATCTCTTCTACCTAGAAGTGCAATTTGGTAATACAGCTGCACCGTTTCGGCACTTAATGTTTGTGCTAGATTCAGCAATGCAACGCGCTCAGGTAAATCATCGGCAATGCTTTGCGGCACAGTTTGCGCAATGGCAATCTGGTGGAGCAAATTAGCCAAATCATTCAGCGCAGCCTCAAAAGACAAGCTACGCGCTTCCATTTGTTTGGTGATTTCAATTACTGCTGCGCCATTGTTGGCTTGCAATGCACCGAGTATTTCATAAAGGTAACTTTGATCAATCGCTCCGAGCATGCTGCGAACTTCAGCCTCATTTACGGTTTGGTTGCCGTATGCAATCGCTTGGTCGGTCAGTGATAATGCATCACGCATGCTACCAGCCGCAGCGCGTGCAATCAGGTTTATGGCGGCTGGCTCAAAGCCAATCTGTTCTTGGCTGAGTACGTTTTTCAAATGCTCCGTAATAGTCGGGCTGGCCATTTGCCGCAAGTTAAACTGCAAACAGCGGCTTAATACGGTGACAGGCACTTTTTGGGGATCGGTAGTGCCCAGTATGAATTTAATGTGCGCTGGAGGCTCTTCCAGCGTTTTTAGCAGGGCATTAAATGCCTCTTTCGTCAGCTGGTGCACTTCGTCGAGCATGAAAATTTTAAAGCGGCCTTGTGTAGGCGCATAAGTGGCTTGTTCTAGTAGCGTGCGCACATCGTCAATACCGCGGGTAGAGGCGGCGTTAATTTCAATGTAATCAATAAAACGATCCGCATCAATGCCAGTACAAGCATCACATATGCCGCAGGGCTTGGCGGTAATGCCAGTTTCGCAATTAAGTGATTTGGCTAAAATACGGGCGAGGGTGGTTTTGCCGACGCCGCGTGTACCTGTAAACAAATAGGCGTGATGTAATCGCTGCTGGTCTAGTGCGTTGGTAAGCGCACGCACGACATGGTCTTGCCCAGCTAGATTTTCGAAGCTTTTTGGGCGGTATTTGCGCGCGAGGACTTGATATGACATAGGCTAAATTTTAGCTGAAAATCGGCAATACAACTAAAACAAATTGGGATTAAATTACTTTGAGATTAAAACTAGAGAAGAGGCGAGCCTTGCCCCCGGCACTTGCTCAATAGTTGTGGCTGCTGGCTTCCGCCCCTGACCAGATTGGCTACTTTACAATGCGGGGAGGCCCGCCAGACGTGATTTTACCTTAGTTTAACGCTTTAAAGATGACTTAAATATAACTTCGGCTTAATTATTATGAATAATAATTGCGCTAAGAGGCAATATTCATAGGGTTCGCAGGGCATTAATTATTAATGAAAGGAGTGCTAATAACCAACTCGTACCACTGGCGGCAACTGCGCTAACTCTTCATTACTATATAACCTGCCCCTGGTAATAAAAGCAAAGCCAGTGCCGCAGTCGAGTGAAAACGACCCGCTGGAATTAGGCGTGGCATCTAAAATTGTGTGCATATTCTCGGCAAAGGTAAAGTGGCTATCCCCCATATAAAACGTGGCATCTTTCCATCCACCTAGAATCACATCAGATGCGCTAGGGTTAAATTCTTTAATCGGCATACACATAGGCCCGCTACCCTCACAACAGCCGCCTGATTGCAAAAATGCAATCGGACCATGCTCAGAGGTGAGTCTCTCAATAAGCGCCAGTGCACTGGGTGTGGCCGAAACGCGATGGGTTTTTTCGGGTTCGTTGACGGTTTGCAGTATATTTTCTGTCACAGTGTTCATTGTCAAACTCCAAATAAGACTAGCTCCAAATAACCAGGGGACGAGTAAACCCGTCCCCTGATTTAGCTAATTTTAACTCTACCTAATTCTTCTAAAACCTTAAATTAGAAGAAGACCTAATTTACTAGAAAAAACCTAGTTTATTTGGGTTGTAGCTGACAAGCAGGTTTTTAGTTTGTTGGTAGTGGTCTAGCATCATTTTATGATTTTCACGGCCAATACCAGACTCTTTATAACCACCAAATGCAGCATGCGCAGGGTAGGCATGATAACAGTTAGTCCATACGCGGCCTGCTTTAATGCCGCGTCCCATTCTATAAGCAGTCGTGCCATTACGGCTCCACACGCCAGCGCCTAAGCCAAAAATAGTGTCATTGGCAATTGCCAGCGCATCTGCTTCGTCTTTAAAGGTCGTTACTGCCAGCACTGGGCCAAAAATCTCTTCTTGGAACACGCGCATCTTATTGTGACCTTTTAGCAAGGTTGGCTCAACGTAGTAACCATCCGCTAAATCGCCAGTTAACATATTGCGTTTACCCCCACACAATACTTCGGCGCCTTCTTGTTTACCAATGTCTATGTAGTTCATGATTTTGTTCAATTGGTCTTGTGATGCTTGTGCGCCGAGCATGGTATTAGGATCCAGTGGATTACCTTGTTTAATCGCCTTTACGCGCGTCATAACGCGATCCATGAATTTGTCATAGATAGACGCTTGAATAATGGCGCGTGATGGGCAAGTACAGACTTCGCCTTGGTTGAACGCAAACAGCACCAGGCCTTCGATGGCCTTATCAAAAAATGCGTCATCTTCATCCATAATGTCAGCAAAGAAAATATTAGGTGATTTGCCACCCAGCTCTAGTGTAGCGGGGATGAGGTTGCTGGCAGCAGCAGTCGCAATGGCGCGACCTGTCGCAGTAGAGCCGGTAAAACCAATTTTGGCGATACGTTTGCTATTAGCCAAAGGAGCGCCAACATCACGGCCATAACCATTCACAATATTAACAACGCCTGCTGGCAATATATCAGCAATCACTTCCATCATGATTAGAATGCTAATGGGTGTGAATTCTGCCGGTTTTAACACCACACAGTTACCTGCTGCCAACGCTGGGGCTAGCTTCCAGGCCGCCATTAAAATCGGGAAGTTCCAAGGAATAATTTGACCAACAACGCCTAGCGGCTCGTGGTAATGATAAGCAACGGTATCGTGGTCGATTTCACAAATCGAGCCCTCTTGGGTACGAATTGCACCAGCAAAGTAGCGGAAATGGTCAACAGTGAGTGGAATATCCGCATTCATGGTCTCACGAATCGGTTTGCCATTGTCGACGGTGTCCGCTGTTGCGATTAACTCTAAATTCTGTTCAATACGATCAGCTACTTTAAGCAATAGATTGGAGCGCTCAGTGTAGGAGGTTTTGCCCCAGGCATCGGCGGCTTTGTGTGCTGCATCTAAAGCTAATTCAATATCTTCTGCACTCGAGCGTGCCGCTTTGGTGTAACTTTTACCAGTAATAGGTGAAATCACATCAAAATATTCACCTTTTACTGGCGCTACAAACTTGCCACCAATAAAGTTATCATATTTGGCTTTATAAGGGATTTTTACGCCAAGGCCTTTTAATGTATCCAAACCCGTACCACTCACTTTAGTATCGCTGTCCATACCAACTCCTCTAGTTTTGCTTGTGTTTAAGTAGTGTTTCTGCCTGCACAACCGCATTACACTCTAACTATTTAAAATATTTTAATTATGGCCCTAAAACCGCGCCAAGCTTGGTTGCTAATGCCTTAATTAATTGCAATCTCGAGTTAAACAATAAACCTTAGCTGAGGGTAAATCAAGCAAAATAAGCATTATTTTTTAACAATTAAACATGGTTGCATTCAGCCTAAATATACGAGAGTGTGGTGTGTGAGTGCTTCATGCGTTATAGTACGCTTTATAATTAATTCACTATAATGATTGCTTAAAAATACATATTTTTATGCTTAATTCAAAATCACCCTCTATTACCTATACCAGCTTCGTCACCAGGGAGTTCTGGCAAAGTCTTAGCAACCCAACCGACTCTACATTAGGCAAAGCTATTCTGATGCTATTGGTTTTTGCCGAGAGCTTGGTTTGCATTTTTTGGATATATACACTGTCTGGTTTGGGAGAGGGTTATGCCTTAATGGCGGCTGTGCCTTATCTATACATCATCGTGTCATATGCCAGTTTACTTATATTTTACCGCAGTAAAAAATTCGAATATTTTACCTTTACACAATTAGTGATGTTGCTGGTAATGCCATTTTTCATGCAATGGGCAATTGGTGGTTACGAGGCCTCTAGTGGCATTGCTATTTGGGCAATTTTGTCGCCCATTGGCGCACTTATGATTTTAGGCACAAAACCTTCTACGCCGTGGTTTGTTTTATTTGCTTTTTTAGCAGGCTTGTCATGGAAGCTCAATTACATGTTTGCAGGTAATTCGTTACCAATACCAGGGCATATCAAAGATACATTTTTCTTAATGAATATCATTGGCACTACTTGTATTTTGTACGCAGTGATGCGTTATTTTCAGAGCCAAAAAGAGCGAACGATGCTTGAGTTAAACTTAGAACAAGCACGCTCTGAGAAACTGCTGCTGAACGTACTGCCTAAGTCTATCGCCACCCGGCTTAAAGATAATGATATGCGCATTGCCGATAGTCACGAAGCCGTTACGATTTTATTTGCTGATATCGTGAGCTTTACAAAAATGACATCTTCAATGCCCCCAGCAGAGTTGGTGGATATGCTCAGTCAGTTATTCTCTCGTTTTGATGCCTTGTCAGATGACCATGGTCTAGAGAAAATTAAAACCATTGGTGATGGCTATATGGTAATGGGAGGAGCCCCATTAGCGCGTGATGACCATGCAATCGTGATTGCACAATTGGCCATTGAGATGTTGCAAGCAGTGGCGGAATATAATGTCCAAGCAGGGAAAAATATTCAACTCCGCATTGGGATTAGTAGTGGCCATGTGGTGGCTGGTGTGATTGGCACCAGTAAGTTTGCTTATGATATATGGGGCGACCCAGTGAACATGGCCAGTCGTATGGAAAAAACAGGCTTAGCTGGACAAATTCAAGTGAGTGATGTGACATACGAGTTGTTAAAAGAGCATTTTATTCTCGAGCATCGTGGACTAATCGAAATTAAAGGCAAAGGTGAGGTAAACACCTATCTGCTTAAAGGTTAGTTTTGCCGTAACTTGAAGGCTTATTTAAACTATAATCCGCTAGCTTTTCGTCAGAATAGTTAATAAGCAGCTATATTGGCTGTTCTACATCGTATATAATCCGCCACCTGCAACTTAGTTAAATGTTGCAATGCGGAGAGCTGGATGAGCGGTTTAAGTCACCACCCTGGAAAGGTGGCACAGGGGCAACTCTGTCGAGGGTTCGAATCCCTCGCTCTCCGCCACACGATTTAAATATTACTAGCCCAAAAAGCTAGTGTATTAGGTCAAGTACTTCTTCCTCGATATAATGCTGTACTTCAGCATTTATATCATATTCAGGCGTGTCGTATTCCTCAAGCTCATCGCCTGCAATATCTTCTAACATCTGATCTAATAATTTAATTTTATCTGCATTTTTTACTGTTGTATTAGGCATATCAACCTTCCTTTCTACAATTGTCGCTAGCAACACGCCAGTAATAAATATGAAGCATTTTGCATGCCAAAAATTACATAGATTTAAATTAATAGCTCATCTTTAAGGCCTTGTTTTTAGGTAATATAAGCTCACTTTCATTTTGATGCTCTATTATGCAAAAAAATTCCTCTAACCAGCTCACCGATGCTCCACATGCTCCAAGCCTAAAACAGGCATTTTGGTATTGGCTGAAATTAGGTTTTATCAGCTTTGGCGGACCTGCTGGACAAATCGCCATCATGCATCAGGACTTAGTTGAAAATAAACGCTGGATTTCTGAAAAACGTTTTTTACACGCACTGAATTATTGCATGCTGCTTCCGGGGCCTGAAGCTCAGCAACTGGCCACGGTTGTCGACCAGTTCGACCAGCACACCCAGACCACTGAAGATCGACGC
>JAKFDL010000082.1:0-2990 GCA_036676175.1 Methylotenera sp.
GTAATTGTTTCGTCGAAGCTGGATGAAATGAACCAGCTCCGTGGGACATTGCTTAAGTCTGGTAAGGAGGGGCGCCAAGCATGGAACGATCTTAAGGCCGCTGGCATTGATCGCATCAAAAACTCGTCTTTGTCAGCTAGCCAGCGTGATGCTGCTGGCAATCCGCTACTGTCCCCGGATAAACTTGCCAGAGTCGTGCGCGATATGGACAGCACCGGGAAGCTAGAATCACTCTACGGGAAAAAGCAGGCGCAATTACTTCGTGATTTGGCCGATATTGCATCCGTGATCTTCACTGCGCCACCTGGGGCAGTGAACACGTCGAATACCGCGTCAGCTCTGCAGGTGGCATTAGATAGCATGGGTACATTTGCCGTAACTGGCATTCCTGCGCCTGCCGCAACTGTCTTGAAAGAAACAGCAAAGTACATACGCGACAAGAAAACCAAAGCCAGAATTACCGAATCCCTCAAGGGAATCAGCCAGGAGAAGAAATAATGGCAGGTGTTGAAGTTATTCCACCATTCCAAGTATTCACTGATGTGGATGGCACACCTCTTGAGGCCGGGTTTATATTCATCGGCCAAGTAAATCAGAACCCTGAGGTAACACCGGTAAGCATATTTTGGGATCAGGCCCTGACGATCCCAGCCGCCCAACCTGTCCGCACTATTGGTGGCTATCCGTCGCGCAATGGTACGCCATCAAAGCTATTTGTTTCAGTAACTACCTATTCAATCCTGATTAAGGATCGAAAACAGGATTTCATTTATTCCGACCTAAATTCGCAGAGTTCTACTGATCTAGAGGCTCGCCTGGTTGATGCATCTAATATTGCAAATGGGGCAACCTTAGTCGGCTACAAAGGACGAACGGCAAGAGCTAAGTTAAATAATTCTGTAAATGTCCTCGATGACAACGGATCTGGTGCGGCTGATCCTACCGGTGTTTCCGATAGCACTGCCGCATTTTTGGCCGCCGTCAATCTTGGGACAGGTTCCGTATATGTGCCAGCAGGCACATATCTACTCAATCTCACTTCTATGCCATCTGGCATCATGTTATGGGGCGATGGCAAAAAGACCATCATCAAGCCGCTTACCCCGGAAGTTCGTGCTGCAATTGCCATTAATAGCGGCAGCGCAACAACGTTTATTGATGACCTTACCTTTTATAATCTGACATTCCAAGGCTCGGTTGTAGCTAACGGGTTTTCCGAGCAGAAACACTTACTAACGCTGAATGGCGTGCGCAATGCGTTAGTATATCGGTGCTGGTTTCTGGGGTTCCGTGGTGATGGGTTGTATATCGGCTCGGGTGACGCTGGTGGCGAAGAAAAGCACAACCACAATGTTCAGGTGATCAGCTGTTATTTCGATGGTGAAAATAAAGATAATCGTAATGCCATCAGTGTTATTGATGGGGATGGCATTATCATTGCTAACAATTATTTTATCCGCTGCACGAAGAGCACAATGCCTGGCGCCATTGATATTGAGCCGGATTCGGCAGTATTTCATGTCATTAGACGCATTCTGATAAAAGATAATCAGCTTGTCGATATTGGAGGGAATGTTGCTGCAATCGCAATACATCTTCCAGGTATAGCCTTTACTACGGCCCCAAGTGATTTTCGTATTGAAGGTAACCATTTAAATAATGTACAAACTGGATACCATTTTAATTACAATATAGCAGGAGGTGTAACGGAATCAAACGTCCCGCACTCGGTTGTATTCCGCGACAATGTTGTGCAAACCGCAGCGCGACCATTTAACATTATTAATGTGCACAATGTTATTCTGGCAAATAACAGACATTTAAACTGTAATAATGCGGGGCTCCTTGGGTTTAACACAGGAAATGAGCATGTTATTGACGCCTTGCTACATGGGAACATGTTCTACAAGTGCGGACAAACTGGCGGTACTGGGCTGAGTGTATTTAAAGCCACGCGCCTAACACTATCAAATAATCTTTTTAATGACTGCGGGACTGGTATAGCAGGAGCAGCTAATGCTATAGATTTTGACACAGGTACATCCATAAATGTGGCGATGGAGAGTAATAGTTTTATTTCACCAACTGGCAAGACGCTAGTTGCAATACAGAAAGAAGCGGCTCACACATTTACTGCAAATACCAATAGCTTTTATGGTAATGATGTAAATGGGCTGACTAACAACTTTCAATTCACTGGTAATGAGGCTGCTGTCCCGTCCTACGCGAAAGAAGGCGCATCATTTACCCCGGTAGCGTCAGGCGCTACAACAGCCGGCGCCGCCACATACTCAGTCCAGCAAGGATTCAATACAAAAATTGGCAAGCTGATTAGCTTTTCGATTCAACTTGCATGGACAGGGCATACCGGTACAGGACAGCTTCTTGTATCGCTTCCTGAAAACGTTAATGCTAGCGAGGTCACGTTCAGGGCGGCATCGCTAATATCTGATGGGCTATCACTTGCAGCAGGCGCACAAGCGCAAGCACTTGTATCCAAGGACAATAATAGGCTGCAGATATATACAACTAATGCGGGTGTATTAGCATCGTTTAGCGTTCCTGCGTCCGGCACGCTTTACATTAGCGGGGAGTATCTTGCAGCATGATCATCGCGAGTATACGAGTAAAGGCAATAACTCCAGCGCTTGCATTGCTGCCTACGCGCATGACCAGCGATGCCGCGGAGGTAATGCTGCTCACCATCGGATTGCAGGAAAGCCTCTTTGAGCATCGGCGCCAGATCGGCGGCCCAGCCCGGAGCTTCTGGCAGCTCGAGCTAGGTGGCGGTGTTCGTGGGGTGTTGACGCATCCGGCCAGTCGAAAGTTGGCGCAAGACGTATGTCGAACTCGTGGCGTGCCGGCCAGCGCATCGGCGGTCTATGCCACAATCGAGCACGACGATGTGCTGGCCGCGGCATTCGCTCGGCTGCTGCTGTGGACTGATCCCGAGCCACTGCCAGCGGTTGGCGAGATAGCCAAGGCATGGG
>JAKFDL010000083.1:0-4672 GCA_036676175.1 Methylotenera sp.
CAGTTGATTAAAGATGCGCTCACCAGCAACTTGAGCGGCTTAGCCACCTACCCAACAACACTGGGCTCTTTAGACCTGCGCACCGCTATCGCCAACTGGATCGCGCGTCGTTACAACATTGCCGCACCTAATCCAGACAAAGGCATTTTACCAGTAACTGGCAGCCGCGAAGCGCTATTTGCATTTGCACAAGTAATCATAGACAACGCTCAAAGTGGCGCTAACAAAGCCAAACCGATTGTCATTTCGCCCAACCCTTTTTACCAGATTTACGAAGGGGCTACATTTTTAGCAGGTGCTGAGCCCTATTTTTTAAACACTACGCCTGAAAATGACTATGCGATGGATTTTGCCAGCGTGCCAGCGGATATCTTAAGCCGCACCCAGCTGGTGTATGTGTGTAGCCCAGGCAATCCTTCAGGCAAAGTGATGAGCCTTGAGCAATGGAAAACGCTATTTGAATTGTCCGACCGATACGGTTTTGTCATCGCTTCGGATGAATGCTATTCAGAAATTTATTTTGATGAAAGCAGCAGGCCATTAGGTTCTCTGCAGGCCGCATCCCTATTAGGTCGCAGCTATACCAACTTAATCATGTTTAGCTCGCTTTCCAAACGCAGCAATGTACCAGGCATGCGCTCTGGTTTTGTGGCAGGCGATGAAAAGATCATCGAAAAATTTGCGCTATATCGCACTTATCATGGCTGCGCCATGAACCCGGCAGTGCAAGCTGCCAGCACCGCGGCATGGAACGACGACGCGCATGTGGTAGAAAACCGCAAACTGTACGCACAGAAATTTAAAATGGTCACGCCGATATTGGCTGAAGTATTAGAAGTAGAAATGCCGGATGCGGCTTTCTATTTATGGGCAAAAAGTAGCATTCCGGACACAGAACTGGCCGTTAAATTTTATCGCGACCTTAATATTACTGTGTTACCAGGCAGCTATTTAGCGCGCGAAGCGCACGGCACAAACCCTGGTGAAAACTTTATCCGCATGGCGCTCGTGGCTTCTTATGAAGAATGCCTAGAAGCTGCGAATCGTATTAAAAACTACTTATAATTTACTTTAACTAAATAATTTAAGTAATTGTTTTTATAATATTTTATTGAAATATATTATTGCTTAATATATTTGTTATTTAATCTCACAGCAAGTGAGCTCAAGGCGATCAGCGCTACCCCAATCACCACTAATGCGATCGGCCAGCCCAAAGTATTAGCAAAATGTTTGGCTGTGTAATAGCCAATATAAATCAACATCGCCAGCGTCCCTACTCCCAGCAGCGCACGGCTGCGCACATGCGTACTTAAAAATATGATGAGCGCCGACAAGCCTAAATACAGCAGCTCATGCGGTGTATCTTCTACCACCTCAAACACCGACCACATTAAAATCACCCCACCGACAAAATACCAAAACGGCGCAATTGCCATATGTTTAGATTGCTGCAACGCATAGGCCACGCAAATCAGCGAAACGCCAATCACCATGCCGATAAATTCACCATCCCAATTCCACACATCAAATACATTCGCCAACAGAATGCAGCCGAACAAAATTGCGCTAAACGCCAATACTGACAAGCGTTTCGCCCAAAACGTGGCGCCCTGCTGTATCAGCATATAGGCAGACATAAAGATGAGTCCATGACGTGCATCGCCGCCTGAAGAATATTCTTGCAGCATTACCAAAATACCCATCGGTTGCAAGATAGAGGAGACGATAAATAGTGGAGTAGCCGCTTTGTCATAGCGCTTGTCCGCCAAACACACTAATCCCATGATAAACGCCACCAAACCCACGCCCAGTGTCACAATTACGCGCGCTGCGGAGCCAAAATCCTCCCAGTACATGCTGATAAACACGCCAATGCCAGCAAAGACGAAAATACCACCAATATAGCCAAACAATTTTGAGAGCACACTGGATGATGGCTTGGAAGCCAATAATGGCGCGGTCTCCAAGGCGTGCTTTATTTCATCTAAGCTAATCTGGTTGTGCTTCACCAAATCAACAATGTCTTGAAGCGCTTCTTGTTTGTGTGACATGTCCGCCCCTATTTCTTCAGCTTATTTTTACTTACCATTATTTTTAATTACGATTATTTTTTTATGATCCAGCCAATAAAATGCAGCTGGTCGTAGTAATAGTTATTTTGCAGGGTATTGATTTTGTAGCCGACATTGCCTTTTTTAAGCCGATAGCCGCTACTGCGACTGCCGCCGCCAAATAGGCCACCAACCAAGCCATTGTTACCGTAACGTTGGTTTTCCATCACGTAGCCGTCTGGCGCTACCATCGCGGTGTCTATGGTCATATTTTTAGTTTCTTCTAGCAAGATTTCAGCTTCATCAGTGAATTGGCTGGTATCAATATTGATTTCTCGAATTATTTCTGTTTTAGCGTCATACACCATCAGTTTTTTCGAGTTGTAATAGTTATCTTTACCGTCCGTTTTTTTAACTTTTACCATTAGCTGTTGGTTTTTTACTTTAAAATCAATTATATAGTCTAGTTTATTTTGATAGTTGTAATCCTGCACACTAAATAGCACTTCGTATTGGGGTGGTGTGCTATACATTTTTGGAATCACCGTTGCGGCAAAAAACAGCACAATCAACAACACGGGCAACGCCAGGCCGATGACAAACACCAAGTTCTCTTTAATAAAGTTTTTCATGCGCTCCCTTTTATAAACTGCTCGACTTTAGCCAATACTACGCTATTCAAGTCGGCCTGCAAACAATCCAGCTCTAAGGTATCATCCATACCGCGTAGCCAAGTCAATTGCCGCTTTGCCAGCTGGCGCGTGGCAAAAATACCCCTGTCGCGTAGTTCGACTGCATCGTAATCACCATTTAAGTGCTCTAACGTTTGCCGATAACCTACACAGCGCATGGAAGTTGATTCTGGGGTAAGTGTTGGATATTTGGTTAACAAGCCTTTTACTTCATCGACCAAACCTAATTTCAGCATTTCATCAAAACGCACCGCTATTCTTTGGTGCAACACGCTGCGCTCGCTTGGCACCAGCGCAATTTTAAGCACATTGTATGGTAACGTCTCACTGGTTTGCTTTTTAAACAAGATGCTCATAGCCTCACCCGTAATTTCAAACACTTCCAAGGCACGCTGAATACGCTGTGCGTCGTTAGGCTGTAAGCGTGCTGCAGTTTCTGGGTCTACCAACGCCAACTTTTCGTGCATGGCAGGCCAGCCAATTAAGGCCGCACGCGCGTCTAGCCTAGCACGTACTTCTGGGTTAGCTTGTGGCAGGCCGCTCATGCCCTCAGACAAGGCTTTAAAATACAACATGGTGCCACCCACCAGCAGTGGAATCTTGCCACGTGCGGTAATATCTGCCATCAAACGCAAAGCATCACTTCTAAAACTGGCTGCTGAATACGTCTCAGTGGGTGGAATAATATCAATAAGGTGATGCGGCGCGATTGCCAACGTTGCTGCATCTGGCTTGGCGGTGCCGATGTTCATGCCTTTAAATACCAGCGCAGAATCGACACTGATGATTTCAACAGGTAACTTTGAATAGAGATGAACCGCCGCACCAGTCTTGCCACTGGCGGTGGGTCCCATCAAGAAAATTGCTAGGTTCGACATATCAAGCTTTATTCTTTAGAAGCATTTCAAGAAAAAACTCGTAGTCATTGGGGTCTATTATTTTTGCAATTTTACCTAAACTGCCAATCCATTCTTTGGGTGCACGTTCTGGATACTTTAAGCAGAACCATGCTTGCAATACTTTTCCCTCAAAAAATAAATCACCAGTTAATTTTGAAAAATACTGACATGCCATAAGTAAAAGAAGGTAATTTGAATCAGGAAAATGCTTTACAGTTGAATCTGGCTCTCTGTCGGAATGTTTAAAAAAATTATGTGGTTTACGCATCGCAGTAATCACTTCATTTAATTTACCCATCTCCTTAATAACAGGAGAGTCTTCAATTTGTCTTTGTATCCCATTTTTCGCACATAAATCTATGAGTATTTGATATCCCGCCCAAGATAATGTGTGAATGGCTACAGAGTCTTTACGCTCAAAGAACATCCAAATCGCAGTTTTAATTTGCCTTTTGGCGGCACTATTCTTATCAACAACTTCATAGTCAGCCAAAATTATTTACCCCGCATAAACATCTTATCCAAATCGCTCATGCTAACTTGAAACCAGGTCGGGCGGCCGTGATTGCACATACCGCTACGCTCTGTCGCTTCCATATCACGCAGTAAGGCATTCATCTCAGTCACGGTGAGGGTTCGGTTAGCGCGCACGGCCGCATGGCAAGCCATGGTGCCGAGCAGCTCGTTTCTGCGTTCTGTAAGCGCACGGCTGGCACCATATTCGCGTAAATCTTTCAGGACGTCTCTGGCTAATTGCACAGCATCGGCATTTTGCAGCATGGTCGGCACTGCACGTACCGCCAGCGTGCTGGGCGATAGCACGGCTATATCAAAGCCTAATTGCCGCAAATTATCGGCGCCAGTAGCTAACTCCTCATTCACTGTTGCCACTTCCAGCCTATCGGCATTAAAACTGACAGGGATTAACAGCGGCTGCATCGGTACAGTTTTATTATCGAGCGCGTTTTTAAGCTGCTCATACATAATGCGCTCATGCGCGGCATGCATATCAATTACCACTAAACCC